>CAZCEG010000129.1:0-6705 GCA_964497275.1 uncultured Oceanicaulis sp. | reverse complement strand
CGCCATGCTCCGGGACCAAAAACAATACACCCCGTAAACACAGTTGCCCCGGACCTCGCTAACGCTCGGCCGGAGGATGACAGACCTCGGACACTTAAACCCTCTCCCGCTCCGGCAGGTAGATCTCGCGCTTTCCCGAATGGTCGGCGGGGCCGATCATGCCTTCATCTTCCATACGCTCGATGAGGGAGGCGGCGCGGTTATAGCCGATCTGCAGGCGGCGCTGGATATAGCTCGTGGAGGCCTTGCGGTCGCGCGCCACCACAGCCACGGCCTGATCAAACAGATCATCGCCAGAGCCGCCTTCCCCGCCATCAAGGCCGGGAATGCCATCCTCGTCATCGAGGTCCTCGGTGACGGCATCGAGATATTCCGGCGCGCGCTGCTTCTTGAGGAAGCTTGCCACCGTCTCCACCTCGCGGTCTGAGACGAACGGGCCATGCAGGCGGCGTATGCGCCCGCCTCCAGCCATCAGCAACAGATCGCCCTGGCCCAGAAGCTGTTCGGCGCCCTGCTCGCCCAGAATGGTGCGGCTGTCGATCTTGGAGGTGACCTGATAGCTGATCCGGGTCGGGAAGTTCGCCTTGATCGTGCCGGTGATGACATCCACCGACGGGCGCTGTGTGGCCATGATGACGTGAATGCCAGCCGCGCGAGCCATCTGCGCCAGACGCTGCACTGCGCCCTCGATCTCCTTGCCCGCCACCATCATCAGATCGGCCATCTCGTCGATCACCACGACGATATAGGGCATGTGGGTCGGCTCGATCGTTTCGGTCTCATAGACCGGCTCACCGCTTTCCCGGTCAAAGCCGGTCTGGACGGTGCGGCTGAGCATTTCGCCCGCTTCGCGCGCCTCGGCCGCTTTCTCGTTGAAGCCGGCCATATTGCGCACGCCGACCTTGGACATGCGCAAGTATCGGCTTTCCATCTCGCGCACGGTCCATTTCAGCGCGGCGACGGCCTTCTTCGGGTCGGTCACGACCGGCGAGAGCAGGTGCGGAATGCCGTCATAGACGGACAGTTCCAGCATTTTCGGATCGATCATGATCATGCGGCACTCTTCCGGCGGCAGCCGGTAGAGCAGGGACAGGATCATGGCATTGATACCGACCGATTTGCCCGAGCCCGTAGTACCCGCGATCAGGAGGTGCGGCATGCGCGACAGGTCAGCGGTGAAAGGTTCGCCGCCAATCGTTTCGCCCAGCGCCAGCGGCAGTTCGGCCCGGTTCTTCTCAAAGCCCGAGGAGGAGAGGAGCGTGCGCAGGAATACCGTCTCGCGCGTGGTGTTGGGCAGTTCGATGCCAATGGCATTGCGACCCGGCACGACCGATACCCGGCAGGCAACCGCCGCCATGGACCGCGCGATATCGTCCGCCAGATTGATGACGCGGCTGGTCTTCACACCCGGTGCCGGTTCCAGCTCGTAAAGAGTGACCACAGGGCCGGGGCGGACCTCGACGATCTCGCCCTTCACCCCGAAATCACCGAGCACAGCGGCAAGGAGTTCAGCGTTCTGGCGCAGGCCGTCTGCATCCACCGTGTCCTTGCGGGGCGTGGGCTTGGCCAGAAGATCAAGGCGCGGCATTTCAAACTCGGACCCGGAGCTGAACGGCAGGGCGGCCTGCGCTTCGCGTGCTTCCCGGTCGGAGGCTTTCGGCTTGCCCTTGGGTGCGATCTTTACGTCCGGCGCAGTGCGCGCGGCCAGCGGCTCGCGCTTGCCCGCCATCGGGGCGCCGGAGGGCGCACGGCCCTTCAGGATCGAGGGAACAGGCCGGTCTTCACTGTCGGGCGTGATGGCAATCGGACGGGCATCTTCATCGCGCCACGGGGCAGGTATCTGGCCCAGAAGCCTGTCAGCCCACACGCGCAAGGTAGCCCAGCTGAGCACCGCTGCATCGCTGGCGGCGGCAAGATCGCGGGTGTTGAGGCCAAAGCAGAAGAAGGTGCCAAGGATGGCGGTGATGAGGCCGAGTGCAGCGACTATGGCCGACGCGCCTGCAATCTCGGCGCTGGCGGCAAGACCTGCGAAATTGGCCAGCAACGCGTCGCCCAGCAGTCCGCCAAGCCCGGCCGCGAACGGCCAGCTTGCAGGGATCGGCAGGGCGGAAACCGCCATGGCAAAGCCTGCAATTGCAAACCCGCCACACAGCACCCGGAACAGTACGATAGCGCCGGAGCGCCGCCGCGCACCCTGCACCAGCAGGATCACGCCCCAGCCCAGCACCATCAGAGCCAGTCCGGCCCCTGCCCAGCCAAGCGTCTGCAGCAGGAGGTCAGCCGTGATCGCGCCGTGTGCTCCAGCCAGATTGGACACCTCACGCGAGGTGGCGGCATTCAGGCTGGGATCGAGCGGGTGGTGACTGAAAATGGAGACAAGGGCAAAGGCGGCTGCGCCCGTCATCACGAGCCCGGTTATCCGCGCGCGCAAGGAAGCGCCAAATCCGCTGGGGACTGGCGCAGCAGGCGCAGGACGGGAATTGGCGCGAGAACGGGACATCTTTTCCAGTGTGCCCCGGAGAGTCTTCCCGTCTGGTAAACAGATCTTAACGCTGGCAGCGGCCCGGTCACGGCACGGGCTGGAAGAGGATCACCGGGTCACGGCGGGGTTCAGACGGCTGAGAGCCATCCTCCGGGAACAGATCCCACTGCGCATTGGCCAGGATGAACAGCCGCCCGTCAGACACCCGCACCGTCACCGGATCACCAAAGTCGCGATGGCCGGTCAGCACCGGCGTCACCCTTGCCCGGTCGCCAAAGCCCTGCAGGGCGATATGGAACAGGCCATGCGGCTGGCTGCCATTGCGGATGCCGTAAAGCTCGCCATAGCTGTCGGTGGCAAGGCCATCAAAGCCGATCAGGCTGCCTTGGGTCACCTCAACCCGGCTGGCCTCCCGGCTGATCGGATCAATGCGCCACAGGCCGGTGGGATAGTCCACCACGAACAGCGCCCCGCGTGACAGGGCAAGCCCTTGCAGGGAGGCAAACCGGCTGTCCTCGGCATAAAGCTCCAGCTGTCCGCCTGGGCTTTCAAGGCGATAGATGTGCCCGGCCACGCTGTCGCTGGCATAGACGATACCGTCCTGCACCACGACATCGGAGAAGCGGCCGGCACCGGCAAACATGTGACGGGCCGACACCTCGCCCGTCAGCAGATCAAACGCGACAAGGGCCGTCTCGCGCTCGCCCGGCGCGCCATCAGGGGTCAGGGCGATACGGCCCGTTGCGGCATAGAGAATGCGGTTGCGGCCATCGAGCGCCAGACCGAAAACTGACCCCATGCCGTCTTCCGGGCCTGCAAGGCGCTCAGGGTTGCCCGGATCATCGAGGCGCACCGCATAGAGCGAGGCATCGGCAACCGTTCCGAGATAAAGCCGCTCCGCATCGATATCGACGGCAAAGCTCTCCACCAGCGCATCGGGCAGCGGCGTGGACAGATACCGCTCGGCACGGCCTACGGGCGCGAGATTCTGTGCCATGCGCTCACGCAAGGCGGCAAGCCGGGCTGGCGCGTGTTCTTGGAGGGCCGCTTCAAGTCCGCCCGCCGAAGCGAGATCAAGGCTGAAGCCTGCATCGGCAAGCGCATCAAGAGCGTCCAGCGCGGCGTCGAAATCACCGCCATTGGCCGCCAAGGCTACCGCATTGGTGAGAAGGCTCAGATGGCCCGGCTGAAGCGCGAGGGCAGCGGCATTGGCCCGCGCTGCGCCCTCCCAGTCGCGTTCCGCCGCGAGCATGCGGGTCTCCGCGCGCAAGGCAAGTGATTGGTCAAGCAGCGAGCTGGACGCGTCAGCGGGCGTATCTGTCAGGGCGAGCGAGGCCGCAAGGGCAAGAGCGAGTATCATCATGGGACGGGAGGTTTGCCCTCACCGCCCCCAATGGCAAGCCGCAATGGCTGCTAGTCGTTCTCGCCCAGCACCCGCTTGCGCCGGGCCATCAGCTTCAGGCGCAGGGCGTTGAGGCGGATGAAGCCTTCCGCGTCCTTCTGGTCATAGACCATGTCTTCCTCGAAGGTGACGTGGGCGAGCGAATAGAGCGTGGCAGGCGAGGACCGGCCGACCACATTCACGCTGCCCTTGTAGAGCTTCAGGCGCACCTCGCCGGAGACATGGCGCTGGGAGTGGTCGATGGCCGCCTGCAGCATCTCGCGCTCGGGCGAGAACCAGAAGCCCTCATAGAGCAGCTTGGCATAGCGCGGCATCAGCTCGTCCTTGAGGTGCATCGCGCCGCGATCCAGCGTGATCTGCTCGATACCCCGGTGGGCCATCATCAGGATGGTGCCGCCCGGCGTCTCGTAAATGCCGCGCGATTTCATGCCGACAAAGCGGTTCTCAACAAGATCCAGCCGGCCAATGCCGTGGGTGCGGCCGAGCTCGTTGAGCTTGGTCAGAAGGCTTGCCGGCGAGAGCGCAACGCCATTGATGGAGACGGCATCGCCGCGCTCAAAACCGATGGTCACGTATTCGGGCTTGTCCGGCGCACTCTCCGGGTCATTGGTGCGCTGATAGACGATGTCGGAGGCTTCTTCCGCCGGGTCTTCGAGGATTTTGCCCTCAGAGGAGGTGTGCCAGAGATTGGCATCGACCGAGAACGGCGCTTCGCCGCGCTTGTCCTTGGCAACCTCGATGCCGTTGGCCTCGGCATATTCAATCAGCCTGGTGCGCGAATTGAGGTCCCATTCGCGCCAGGGCGCGATGACCTTGAGGTCCGGATCGAGCGCGGCGACGCCCAGCTCGAAGCGCACCTGATCATTGCCCTTGCCGGTCGCGCCGTGGGCCACGGCGTCCGCGCCGGTCTCATGGGCGATCTCGACCAGCCGCTTGGCGATCAGAGGCCGCGCGATGGAGGTGCCGAGCAGGTACTGGCCCTCATAGACGGCATTGGCACGCACCATGGGATAGCAGTAATCGCGCACGAATTCCTCGCGCAGATCGTCGATATAGATCTCCTTCACGCCCGCCTTTTCGGCCTTGCGGCGCGCCGGTTCCAGCTCCTCGCCCTGCCCCAGATCCGCGGTAAAGGTGACGACTTCCGCATCGTAATGATCCTGCAGCCATTTCAGGATCACGGAGGTATCGAGCCCGCCCGAATAGGCCAGTACGATTTTCTTGACGGATTTCTTTCCGGTAGCGGCCATGACGGTTTTCCTTTTGCAGGCGGGTCTTGCGGCGGCGCACCATAGTGGCAACTCACAGACGCGAAAAGTCACCTTGCAGCGCGGCGCAAACGCCGGCCAATGCAGCAATACCGGAAACGTCGGCCCTAACGCTTCATCATACGGCGGCGTTGTACCGAGGAGGGGATGTTCATCGCCTCGCGGTACTTCGCCACCGTGCGGCGCGCGATCTCGATGCCATCGGCCAGAAGGCGATCCACGATGGCATCATCGCTCATCACCTCGTCTGCCGTTTCCGACTGGATCATCGCCTTGATGCGATAGCGCACAGCCTCGGCTGAATAGGCCTCCCCGCCATCGGCAGAGGCTATTGAAGAGGTGAAGAAGTATTTCAGCTCGAACAGGCCGCGCGGCGTTGCCACATACTTGTTCGAGGTCACACGGCTGACCGTGCTCTCATGCATGCCCACCGCGTCGGCCACCGTCTTCAGGTTCAGCGGGCGCAGCCACGCCACACCCTTGGCGAAGAAGGCATCCTGCTGGCGCACGATCTCGCTGGCGACTTTCAGGATGGTGCGCGCGCGCTGATCGAGGCTTTTGACCAGCCATGAGGCGTTCTGCGCGCACTCGGAGATGAAAACCTTCTCTTCTGTCGAACGGGCGCTGCCTGCAATGCGCGCGGCATAGCGGTTATTGACCAGCACGCGCGGCAGGGTGTCGGTGTTCAGCTCCACCGCCCAGCTACCATCAGGGCGCTCGCGCACGAACACGTCAGGCTCGACAGCGCGCGTGGTATCCGATCCAAAGGCGAGGCCGGGCTTCGGGGTCAGGCGGCGGATCTCGGCGATCATGTCTTCAAGATCGTCGCTATCCACGCCGCAGGCCGCTTTCAGCGCCGCATAATCATGCTTGGCCAGCAAGGGCAGATTATCCACCAGCACCGCCATGGCGGGGTCGAGCCGGTCGCGCTCCTTGAGCTGGATGGCCAGGCATTCCTGAAGATTGCGCGCCATCACCCCTGCCGGTTCAAAGCCCTGCAGACGGTCCAGCAGCGCTTCCACTTCAGAGCGCGTCACGCCAAGGCGCTCTGCCGTCTCGTCGATATCGGCGCGCATATAGCCGTCGTCGTCAGCCAGGTCGATGAGGTGTGCGGCGATCATCCGGTCGGCAGCCGAGAGGCTGAGATCGGCGAG
The DNA here is from genome assembly GCA_964497275.1 of uncultured Oceanicaulis sp. Classification (GTDB taxonomy): domain Bacteria; phylum Pseudomonadota; class Alphaproteobacteria; order Caulobacterales; family Maricaulaceae; genus Glycocaulis. The sequence goes on along the minus strand of CAZCEG010000129.1, from coordinate 399 downwards.
CTGGTCATGCAGGTGTTCGCGCAGCGTCTTGTCGCGCGTCGCATGGGCGGCAGCATCATATTCCTCGCCGCCGAACGATCCGCCAGACCCGGCGCGTGACCAGTCGACCGCGCCGCCCGTGTCATGGGCGCCTGCCATGTCCGGCGCGCTATCGGCGTAGAGCGCCTCGCGATCGGTATCGAGCGCCTCTTCGGCAGCGACAGAGGAGCCATCAAAGCTCAACTCGTCATCAGTGGTGGAGCGTTGCGCCTCTTGCGGACCGTCATCGGACGACGGCTCGGAACGCTCATCACGCTCCAGCAGCGGATTGCGCTCCAGCTCTTCCTCGACGAACTCGGCCAGCTCCATATTGTTAAGCTGCAACAGCTTGATCGCCTGCTGGAGCTGGGGGGTCATGAC
>CAZCEG010000128.1:0-6738 GCA_964497275.1 uncultured Oceanicaulis sp. | reverse complement strand
GTCATCGGGCAGTTGCCCGTCAGGCCAGACAGACGGATCACCTTCACCAGCGTCGCGCCGCCAGGCACTCCACGTGTCCAGCGAGCGCGCCAGCGCGTCCCGCAGCCAGCTGGCATGTTCCGCACGCGGCCCTGGAAACCAGCCAGCGCTATCTATGCCATGGGCGGGCAGATCGCGTGTACCAAGGGTCATGACACCTTCCGGTCAGCTGCAGCCAGTAGCACCTGGGCTTCGGCCAGTTCCTCCGGCGTGTTGATGTTGAAGAATGGATCAGGCGCTTGTGTCCATATGACATGGCGCACCCCTGCCCTTGCAGCGAGCGCTTTCAGGCTGAACTGGCCAGCAAAGGCCTGCTCGGCAATCAGGCCGCTGACAGGGCCGCGCCACAGCGTGCACACTGGATGAGGCCTGCCATGGCTTTGCGCCATGGCACACACCGGTCCGCGCTCGCCAACCAGAGCAGCGCCCAGCCTGCCTGGCAGATCATCAGGCAGGAAGGGCATGTCCACCGGCACGGTCAGCAGATCACGGCCTTCTGCTTCCGCCCGCAGAAGCGCCGGATAAAGCCCGGCTAGCGGACCTTCCAGCACGACACCCGGCGGGCTCGCATCACATATCTCTTCCGAGCCTCCGAGACCGCCCTGCCCGGCCTGCCGCACCAGTTCCCAGAGCGGAGCACGCCATCGGCTCACGCGGTCCTTCACATGGTCGGCGAGCGGCCTGCCCGCCAGCAGGCGTGACGGCTTGTTGCCGCCAATGCGTGTGCCCAGTCCGCCGGTAAATACCGCGATGGCAAAGGGGTGGTTCATGCGGCACCGCCAACCAGCGCACGGGCCTGCTTTGCCCCGTTCACGGGGTCACACACCTCGCGCAGAAGTCCGTCATGGAGCGAATAGATCAGCCCGTGCAACGCAAGCGGACGTCGCCGCCGCCAGACATCCGCGACCAGCGGGCTGCTGGCTAGTGACCGTATCTGCGCCGCAACGACAAGATCACACAGACGGTTTGCCCGAGCCTGTGTACTGGTGATCAGTGCAAGTTCCGCATCATGGCGCGCTGCCTCGTCGCGAGCCGGCGATAGCCAGTGTGCCAGTGGACCAACATCACCAGAATCTCCCGCAGATAGTTGGCCTATCGACGCACACCCGTAATGCCCGCAGACAACGATCCGGCTAACCTGAAAGTTTCTCAGCGCCATATCGAGTACCGCCACGCAAGCAAGATCAACCGGATTGATCAGCGCGCCTGGGGTGCGCAAGACGGCAAAAGACCCTGGGTCCTTTCCGGTAAGGGCGGCCGGTGACAGTGGGCTGTCTGTCGCGGTGATCCATAGCGTGTCAGCCTGACGGCCCTGGGGTGACAGGCCGTCCTCGTGCGGGTGCTTTTGCCTCCAGTCCGTGAAAATCTCCAGATTGGCCTCAAGGAGGTCCTCAATCATGGCAGGCTCCCTTCGGCAACTGGCACGCACAAAGCCTTCAGCTTGATACCCCGGCGGGCCGCCATCCTATGACTCAGACCGTCCAGATCCGCCTGCTCCAGTCGTATCCGGGCAATCGGCAAGACGACTGCATTTTCAATGGCAAGGTGGTGGCGCAGATCGTGAGAATAGGCCCTCAACGTACGGCCAAAACTCACATCCCCGGAAGGCGGGTGGCCTCTTTCCAAGGCCTTCTGAAGGCCTTCGCAGACAATATGTGCGTTGGCTTCTTCACGGACATGATCTGCGGCGAGCGCGCCCAGGACCTGCTCAATCTCGTCCTCCGGCAGACAACGCCGCCTTAGAAGCGGAAACAGATCTTCTTCCTCATCTATATGATGCATTTTCAAGTCGGTCTCGAGATAGTCGAGAACGCTGGCAATCAGCGCGGCATGGAACGTTGGCACACGAGAGAGAGCCTGCAGCCCATCGCAAAGCTGACGCTGCCGGTGATGCTCGGCGAATATCCAGTTCAGCGGTTCGCGCAACAGATCGACCGGCATCGGTTCGATGACAGGCAGGCGTGTCAAAGCGTCATAGTCACGTTTCATGACCGGACTTCCACTTCTACACGGGCCCGCTAAAAGGCCCGCTCCAACGTCACCCAGAACTTCTCACGGTCTGCGAACCGGGAGCCGCGCCCGTCAAAAAGCGCAGCCTTCAGCTCCATGTCCCAGCCTTGCCACAGCCCCATGCGGACCATGGCGTCAAACTCCCGTCCGAACCGCCCGGCACCGCCGCCGCCACGGAACTCGTGCGCGGTCAGGGCAAGCTGCGCGCGGCGTTCTCCCGGCGCAGGCAGTGTCCAGCGGGCCTGCAATGAGTAATCTTCCAGCCCTTCCGGCGGTGTGGTGAGGAACACATCAGCCCATCCCTGAAAGGCGTGCAGGGTCGCGAGCGGCGTCTGGAAGGCCGTCGCGCCATCACCGCGCAACTGCTCATAGCGGACCTGATAGGAAGCGCCGGACCGGGCCGCAGTCAGGCTGGCACGGTAATACTGGTGCGAGAACTGCGCCGGGTTCGGGCCGTGCGGGGCCTGTTCAGCGGCTTCGAGTGTATACTGACCGGCCCACTCGCCGGTCATCGGCCACTCACCGTCCAGCCGTCCGCCCAGCGTGCGTGAGGACATCCCGGGCGCATTCGCAAAGTCGAACCAGTGCCCATAAGCCGTTAAGCGCCCGAGCGGTGTTGCTGCTGCCGCCTGAACTAGATGGCTGTCAGAACGCAGTCGGCCTGCCGGGCTACGCGGGCCGACTACTCGGTACACATTGTCTATATAGGTGTAGCTCGCCGAGAGCCCTTCCTGCGGGGCAAATTGCACCCGCACGGCATCATAGGTCTGCTCATTCTGGCGGAAACCGACATTACCGATATGGCGCGCATCATCGACGATAATGCGTTGGCGGCCCAACGTGACGCTCAACGAGGGTCGCGCATTCCACCGCAACTGCAGCCGGTTGAGCTCCACAGCCGCAGGGTCAGAAATGATCGGGCGATCCGCCGGTCCGCTGATCGTGTCGTTGTAACCGTGGATCGGCGCCCCAACGGCCTCGCCTTCGACAAGAAACTCCAGCGAGGGGTTGACTGGCACCTGCCAGCCAAGGCGCAGCCGCGCTGTCAGCCCGTCAGCATCGAGGGCGAGACTATCCTGGGCGACATGCTCGTAGCGCAACCGGACATGCCCGTGCCATGTACCCGGCAGCGGAGATTGCGGCGCTTCCGCTCCTGACATTGTCAGCGCAAGGGCCAGCCCCATGATCATGTGCCGGACTTTCTGATGAGCGTTACAGCCGGCCGGGCCGGTTTCAGTGACCGGCGCAAGATAACGCGGACACTGCCCAGCACGGGATCGTCATTGTCCTGTGCCGCCGAAATCAGCGTGCTCCATGCGCTATCATCCGCCTCACGCACGAAAGCACTGGACGCTCGTTGAACCAGACCAGCCACGCCGTCGTCGGAGGCAGCATCCTTCACCGCAGCAAGCAACTCCGGATCGGTGCCAGCCAGCCAGCTTTCGATACGTTCTGACAGCTCCGGCCCGGCGGACATGAGCGTGCCGAGCGATATCGCAGGCGCACCCACCTCCCCCTCTTCGGACAGCGAGATGGCGATGCCCTCATTTGCAGAGGCCGCCATCAGACGTTCAGCGTATTCCGCAGCACCCAAAGCCCAGGAGCGCGCATCAATGCGCATGCGGATCGCCTCGCGCACGTGCTCATAGGGCAGAAGCGCTCCCCCCGCCCGCTGGTCCAGTCTGAGGACGTGCCAGCCATAACCGGAGCGTACTGGTTCCGGCGCGATACCGCCCGGCTCCAGCGCAGCCAGGGCGGCTTCGACCTCGCGCACCAGATCGCCGGTTTCCATCTGCCCCAGCGCGCCGCCTGACTTGCCCGAAGGGCAGTCTGAACGGGTCAGGGCCAGATCCTCGAACCGGCGCCCGGCTTGCAGGTCGGCGAGGGTCTGGCGGGCAGAGTTCAGAGCCTGCTGGTCTGCCTCACCCTCTAGAGGTTCACCATCCGGCACTGCGAACAGGATGTGGGACGCCGTATAGTGATCCGGGCTCATGAACAGTTCCGGATAGGCCTCGTAGAAAGCCTCGCAATCGGCCTCGCTACAGCTTTCAGGCTCAACGCGCTCGGCCAGGAGCTGACGGATCAGCGCCTCGTCCGGCGTTTCTTCACGCCCCGCGGCATCACGCTCCGGGTTGGCCTGCAAGCCCTCGCGCCGTGCTTCGCGGACCAGCAGGGCCCGTATAGCGAGGGCGCGTGCAGCTAGGCGCCGAGCCTCAGCAGCGCTCGCAGCGGGATGGTGCTGCGCCTCTTGCGCCACAAGGGCAACTGGCAGCTGCACACCCGCATAAACGATATGACCGGCCGCGCTCATTCAGCCGCTCCCGGCTTGCCAGCTCGGCGGGTACCAAGGTCAGGACGGCGCGAACGGACAAGCTGCCAGCCGCGGCGGTTCAGGTACCAGACCGGTGCCGAAAGCATGTGCACCAGCCGCGTGAAGGGGAAGAGCACGAAGATCGTCAGCCCCAGCAAAAGATGAGCCTTGAAGATGGGGTGCACGTCGATCACGTAGCTCGCCGCATCGGGACGGAAAGCAAATATGCCCTGCGCCCAGTTCATGAACTTCACCATCTCAGAACCATCCAGATGGCCCATTGAGAGCGGGATGGTCGCCAGCCCCAGGCACAACTGGACCATGAGAACGATCAGTATGCCCGTATCGCCGAAGCTGGACGTCGCCCGGATGCGCGGGTCAAACAACCGCCGGTGAAGCAACATCAGCCCACCGATCAGACAAACCACACCGGCGACGCCGCCGGCGACTATGGCGAGGATCTGCTTTGCACTATGGCCGATGCCAAAGAAGTCGAACACGGCCATCGGTGTGAGAAGTCCAACCAGATGGCCAACGAAGATTGCCAGAATACCCAGATGGAACAGTATCGACCCGACGACCAACTGCTTGCGGCGCAAGAGCTGTGAGGAGCCGGTTTTCCAAGTATACGGCTCGCGGTCGAAACGGATGATCGAGCCGAGCACGAGCACCGCCAGCGCGATATAGGGGTAATATCCGAAGACTGCCTGATTGAACCAGATCGCCAGATTTGAGTGTTCTGCTACCTCGCCATACATCGCTTTCAGGCTCCCTGTTTCATGTGCTGGACCATGGCCGCAGCTTTTGGACATCCGTCCGCCACGCCCTGGGAAAGGGATTCCGGACCGAAACTGACCGGGACTTCCTCCCAGGCACGGTCAACGGCTTCCAGATCGTCCGGATCGTCGTCAGGCTCATCAAGCAAAGCGCGCAAAGCGTCCTGATCAGCCCTTTCGCCGGCCAGTGCGGCCAGCGCGCCAAACACTGCCCGGTAAGGGCTGGACCGGCGCCGCAGGCGTTCGCCCAGTGCCTCGATCACATGGACGGCCTCACCCAACAGCGATGCCGATCTTTCGGCCGGCAGCTGGGAGAGGAATTCCAGAAAGACCGGCAGATGATCGGGCAGTTCGCTGGACTCCAGCTCCAGACCTTCAGCCAGATAAAGTTCCCGCAGAGCAACCATTGCCGGACCGCGCTCGCGGCTTTCGCCATGGACGTGCTCATAGAGGTTCAGCGAAAGCGACCGGGTACGGTCAAAAAGCTGAACATAGTTCTCCTTGAGCGCGTATGGATCGCCGGACGACAGTTCGTCAGCCAGACGGGTCAGCGCCCGCTGCAGCTTTTCCGGTAATAGGGCCTCTGACCGCACAATTTCCATGGCTGCCGGAACCGCGTCGCGGACCGGCGCCTCGGGATAAGATAGCAGTATAGCCAATGCCTTATAGGTATGGGGCATGGTTCAGGCCTCCAGCTTTTTCTTGAAGTTGCGCGCCTTGCCGAACAAGCCGACTTCGGTCTGGCCACCAGAACACCCATTGCCGAAGGTGAAGCCGCAGGCATGCTGCAGGTCGTGCACCTCTTCCCCGCTCTCACGGTGAACGGTGGGGATTACGAACCGGTCCTCATAGTTCGCAATGGCCATGTAGCGGTACATGTCCTCGATCTGGCCGGCATTGAGACCAACCCGCTCTGCAGCGGGGTGGTCGACCACACCGTCAACGGTCTTGCTGCGCATGAATTTGCGCATGGCCATCATGCGGCGCAGACCCAGCTCGATGGGTGCCTCGTCTCCAGCGGTGAGCATGTTGGCCAGATAGCGCAACGGAATGCGCAGGCTGGAGATGTCCGGCATGCCGCCATCGTCTTCGAGCGCACCGGCGGCCGCGGCCGACTGGATCGGCGAGAGCGGGGGCACGTACCAGACCATGGGCAAGGTGCGGTATTCGGGGTGGAGTGGGAAGGCGACCTTCCAGTCCATCGCCATCTTGTAGACCGGGCTCTTGCGGGCCGATTCAAGCCACGCCTCGGGGATGCCCTGACGGCGCGCTTCCTCGATAATCTCCGGGTCTTCAGGGTCCAGGAAGACATCAAGCTGGGCCTGATAGAGATCCTTCTCGTCGGCTACCGAGGCTGCCGCCTCAACCCTGTCCGCGTCATAGAGCAGGACACCGAGATAGCGGATGCGCCCGACGCAGGTTTCCGAGCAGACGGTGGGCTGGCCCACCTCAATGCGCGGATAGCAGAAGGTGCACTTCTCCGATTTGCCGGAGTCCCAGTTGTAATAGATCTTCTTGTACGGGCAGGCCGACACACACATGCGCCAGCCCCGGCACTTGTCCTGGTCGATCAGGACAATGCCGTCTTCCTCGCGTTTGTAG
>CAZCEG010000127.1:5822-6796 GCA_964497275.1 uncultured Oceanicaulis sp. | reverse complement strand
GCCCGGTCGAGAAGCTCGTCCTCGATGGCCAGTGTGAGATTCTTGGTCATGGCAGCAGCGCTCCACGTATCCTGTGTAGCACATAATACGTGGAAGCGCCGGGGGCCGCAAGGGTCGCCGCCTACCCCTTCACCGCCTTCACAATCTTCTGCGCGGCATCGTCGAGATCGTTGGCGGAGGTGATGTCCAGTCCGCTCTCGTTGAGGATTTTCTTGCCAAGCTCGACATTGGTACCTTCAAGGCGCACCACCAGCGGCACTTTCAGACCCACTTCCTTCACCGCAGCGACGACGCCTTCGGCGATCACGTCGCAGCGCATGATCCCGCCAAAGATGTTGACCAGAATGCCTTTGACGTTCTTGTCGGCAGTGATGATCTTGAAGGCGTGGGTCACCTTCTCCTTGCTCGCGCCGCCGCCCACATCGAGGAAGTTGGCCGGCTCTGCGCCATAGAGCTTGATGATGTCCATCGTCGCCATGGCAAGGCCTGCGCCATTGACCATGCAGCCGATATTGCCGTCGAGCGCGACATAGGCGAGGTCGTATTTGGACGCCTCGATTTCCTTCTCATCCTCTTCAGAGAGGTCACGCAAGGCCTGAATGTCCTCGTGGCGGAAGAGCGCATTGCCGTCGAACGACACCTTGGCGTCCAGCACCCGCAAATGCCCGTTCTTCATCACGATGAGCGGGTTCACTTCCAGAAGGCTCATATCCTTCTCGGTGAAGGCCCGGTAGAGGATCGGCGCCAGTGACAAAAGGTCCTCGCGCGCCGTGCCCTTCAGCTGCAGTGCATCGGCGATTTTGCCCGCGTCGCCTGAGGTCACGCCCGTCTCCGGGTCGATATTGATGGTGAGGATTTTCTCCGGCGTGTGCTCTGCCACCGCCTCGATATCCATGCCGCCTTCGGTGGAGACGACAAAGGCCACGCGGCCCGTCTCGCGATTGACCAGAAGGGAGAGATAAAGCTCGGTCTCG
>CAZCEG010000127.1:0-5812 GCA_964497275.1 uncultured Oceanicaulis sp. | reverse complement strand
ACCGGTAGAGTTCCTTGGCGATGCCGGCGCCGTCTTCGATGTAGAGGCGGTTCACCTGCTTGCCGGCCGGGCCGGTCTGGTGGGTGACGAGCGTATTGCCCAGCATGTCTCTGGCGTGAGCGATCACTTCCTCGCGGCTGAAGGCGAGGCGCACACCGCCTTTGGCTTCCGGTCCCAATTCCTTGAACTTGCCCTTGCCGCGGCCACCGGCATGAATCTGGGACTTCACGACCCAGAGCGGTCCGGGCAGGCGGTCAGCCGCAGCGCCAGCCTCATCAACGGAGAAGATCGCAACACCGTCAGCGACGGGGGCGCCAAAGGCTTTCAGAACGGCTTTGGCCTGATGCTCGTGGATGTTCATCGGAGTGTTTCACCTTCTGGGTCAGGAAGGGCGGCCCGGCACGCCGGACCGGCAAGGACGGAAGAGTCGGGGCGCGTTATAGCACTGCGCAAGTGTGGTGCAACGCACCATGATGCTTTAGCCGCCGCGCCGCACCGTCAGACGTAAGCCTATCGTGGCAGCGGCCCAGCCGAGACCCGCTCCAAGACCTGCGATCAGGACCGGCATGGCGGCGTCCCCGGCCGGTCCGGCGCTTTCTGCGAGCGCCAGAAATCCGAGCTGCCCGGCCAGAACAGGCAGACCTGTGCCGACCAGTAGCCAGCCTATCCAAGTGAGAAACGACAAGGCTTGCAGCCGTGCCCGAAAGGCATAGGCAAGCCCTGCTCCCACGAGCGCGCTGACAAGGGCGAACGCGATCACTGGAAGTCCTCGGTCGGTCTCGAGGATGCTGGCGCCCCGCCTGCAGTCTCCGGCGCTTCGATCTCGGCCAGCTCGGCGGAGGTGGCCATGAGGTTGACGAAGGGCTCGCGCTCGTCTGCCGGGGCAGGTGCCCGGACCCGTGAACGCCACAGCGCTACAGAGCACAGGGTGAGATTTCCCAGAACCCCTACTAGGAAGAGCCCCCGGCTTTCCATGATGCTTTCGTAGGCAAGGCCTGCGATCAGCGGCCCGATCATCGAGCCGGCCGCCCACAAGAGCAGCACGCCCGACGCAATCGCGGGAAGCTCTTCCACCGTCGCCCGGTCTGCCGCGTGGGCCACAGCGACGCCGTAATAACACAGGCTGGCAGCCCCCCACGCCCCCGCCATGATGACGCCCCATATCAGCCCCGGCGAGGCAAAAAAGGCCAGCAGCCCGGCAAACACGCTCGCCAGAGCGGCGCAGGCGGCAATCACCATGCGCCGGTCCAGCCGGTCAGATATCCGCCCGATCGGCCACTGCACCAGCATGGACGCGCCATAGATGACGGCCATCACCAGCGCGGCGGCGCCTGTCGCCCGCGCCGGATCAAGCCCGTTCGCCCAGATGGGTACGAAAGCCAGAAGGCCGGTGTTGACGAGGCCTGCAGTAAAGGCCGCCAGAGCAGCCGTCGGTGCCACCTTGAAGAGCCGCCAGGGCGGGGCGCGTTCACCGTCCGGGATCGCGGGCTGATAGCGCCGGGTTATCGTCATCGGCACCAGCGCGAGCGCCAGAAAGATGCCCGCCACGATGAAGCTCTGCGTCAGTTCAAGGCCCGACATCGCGATGATGAACGGCCCTAGGATCAGGCCTGCGCGCCCGACAATTTGATAGGTGGAGATCACCGTGCCCCGGCGCTGGGCAGGCGTGGCATCGGCGATCCAGCTTTCGGCAACCGCAAACAGCCCGGCCGTGCACACCCCGAAGCCGAAGCGCGCCGCCAGCCACCAGATCACATGGGAATCCAGCGCCAGCAGAAGTGTCAGGGCTGCCGACAAGCCCGCATAGGCGGCATAGGCACGGATATGGCCGATCCTGCGGATGGAGCCCGGCGCGATCCATGCGCCCGCCATGAAGCCCGCCCCGTAGGCCGCTGCGACGAGGCCGATCGTGGTGCCGGTCCACCCTGCTGCCGCCATGGCCAGTGGCAGGGATACCCCCAGAACCCCTACAGATACCTGCAGGAGAAGGGCTCCGCTGAGAACAGCGCCGACATTGCGGTAGATCAGCATGGGGCGGGGGTGTTCCCTGACAGGCCTGCGTTTGGAGTGTGCGGCCCCAACTCATCACGCAGACCGGCAAGGTTCAAGCGCTGGCCTGCCAGCGGGACTGTAAAAGTCAGCCCATCCGCGCCAGACGCGCCGCACCCCAGTCAACCGAAAGCGGTCCTGCGCCGCGCAAGGTGAGGTAAATGCCCAAGGCTCCGGCCACCAGCGCAAAGGTCCACCCCTCCGGCGCGATCACAAGCGCGAAGAAGCTGGCGCACAGGACAACCACCAGCCCGGCAAGCCGCGTCAATAGTCCGGCAGCCAGCACGATGGGCAGAAGGCTCGCGCCCAGAACCAGCGCCGCGGCGACGCCTTGCGCATCGGCAAAACCCGGAAGCCAGACCGATGCTGCGCTTGTGAGGCCCGGATCAGGCACAAACCAGCTGCCGGGATCGCCCCAGTTCTCCACCGGCAGGGCATTGGCGCGGGCCCAGCTCCACAAGGCAGCCGCCAGCCCGAAGCGTATGAACAGGCCCACAATCGCATCAATGGCGGTGCCGCCATGGCGCCGGGGCGGGGGACAGGGCGGACACCATGCGTCAAGGGTATGGGAGCCGGGGCCAGCCGCTTCGGCGTCCCGGTCGGCATAAAGCTGCACAAACCTGTCCTTGCCTGTGTCCCGCATGGCACCCCCCAATCGGGAGCCCATGATAGCGGGAGAGCCGCCTCACGCAATCGCGCCGCATTGGCAGGGGCCCGGCGACGGCCCGACTATGGCTTTGGGGCAACGCGCCCCTATCCCATCACCACGGTGTGCATCAGCCGTCCGGGCAGGAAGCTGAACGCACCGGGGATCATAAGCGCGCCGACATAGAGCCCCAGAACCGTGCCGCGATGTTTGGCAACCAGTCCCTTGCGGGCCTGAATGATCAGTCCGGCCACGCCGAAAATCGTTAACGGCACGAAAATGTGGATCCAGCTGAAACCGCCGCCCGACCGGATGAAGATGGCCGTGATGGCCACGATCAGCATCAGGATAACCCAGAGATAGCCGAGCTGACGGTGCGGACTGGTACCTTTGGGGGCAACAAGCTGCACTGCGCCCAGAACCACTGCGGCTATTGCTGAGGCTGCATGCAGCTGGATATGCCAGGGCGCGGTGATGAAGGCGTCGATATTCATTGGCCCATCGCTCCGCGCAGCGTGATCGTGTCCACCCGCGCTTCACCGGCTGCCACCGTGATCGCGGCAGCATCAAACCGGGCCGGACCGAAACGGGCCTGCGCGCCTGCGCTGTAGCCGAAGGGCTCGGTCGGCATGCGCATTGCGCCGGTATCCAGCCGCCCGTTGGCGTTCACGTCATGATAAGCAACTGCGGCGTAGGTGCCCGGCGCGAGGCCGTCCACCAGCACCTCGACCACATCGCCATCAATGGCCACGCGAGCGGCTGCGACCGGCGACTGTCCGAGCCAGCCCGACGCATCGGGATAGAGGGCAACGGCAAGCTCTCCTTCAGTGCCGGCAAAGCCGGAAATCCGGAAAGTGATAGACGCGGTTTCTTCGGCCTTGGCGGGTTCCAGACCTGCGAAGGCGGCGGTGGCGGCCAGAGCGATGGCGCTGGCCAGAACGGTCATGGAATAAGCGGAATGGCGGGTCATCTTGCATGTCTCCTGTCGTGTTGTGGCCGTCGCTGTGATGAGGCGGGGCGCGGCGTCCCGGTGAGACAAGCCATGACCGTGCAAGGCGGGCTGTAACAGGGCGTTTTCGCGACAGGGCTGGACGGCTTCGCGAATGGCGGTAAGCCTTCCATTCACGCTTCGTGAACGGGCGGGGAGAGATCTCGCGGTGACTGACAGCATGCAGGGCAAGATGCGCCAGTGGGCCATACGGGCGGTCTGGATTGTCGCGATTGGTACCTTCCTCGCCATTCTTGGCCCCTATGGAACCGGGCGCGTGGGCTGGCCACAGGTCTGGGTCTACTGGGTCGGGTTGATCGCGCTGGGCGCCATTGTCGGCTGGACAGCCGGGCCACTGGCCGAGCGCCTCTTCCCGGACCTGCCGCGCTGGACGCACTACGCCATGACCGCGCTGTGCATATCGGTTCCGGTGACCGTCGCGGTGTTCACGATCAATGTGCTGCTGCAGGGACGGGTGCCGTGGGCGGACCTGCCAATCACCTGGTTCTTCGTGCTGGTGATCTGCGCGTTCGTGACGGGCATTGCCTGGCTGGCAGACTATCTGCGCCAGCTGCGCATGGCAGCCAGCGCGGAAAGCGCTAACACCGACGCCACAGCTCTGCCCGCCCTCACAGAGAAGCTGCCGCACCGCCTGCGCCGTGCGCGGCTGATCTCGATGAGTTCCGAAGACCATTATCTGCGGGTGCGCACCGATTCCGGCGAGGCGTTGATCCTGATGCGCCTGTCTGACGCCATTGCTGCCTGTTCAGCGCTCGACGGCGCACAGGTGCACCGCTCCTGGTGGGTGGCACGCAGTGCGGTGATCGACGCCCGCAAGGGCGATGGCCGGGGCACGCTCATTCTTGAGGACGGCAGTGAAGTGCCCGTCAGCCGCAGCTTCTATCCGGCGCTTCGCGAGGCCGGCTGGTTTTAGCCCGACGCTATTTGAACATGCCCTCGCGCAGATTGATGCCGTGCTCTGTCCAGGCCTTCAGGGCGCACAGCATCTGCATCCAGCCCCCGCAATTGCCGTAAGAGGCTTTCAGGCCCGCCGGTGTCTGACGCCAGCCCTCTTCGCTGACGGAAACGAGCGTGCGACCGTCCTCCAGCGCTTCAAAGCTCATCGTGACACGTGTCTTGTAGGGTGCGCCAGGTTCATCGGCGTCCCAGTCGAAAACGATGCGCTCGTCCTTGACCACTTCGACCACATTGACCGGGAAGCTCCCCGGAAAATCATGAAATGACCAGTAGACGACCGCGCCGCTCTCAAGCCGGCCTTTGGCTCCGCCCGTGGTGAAATAACGCGAGAGCGTCTCCGGGTTCACCACGGCCTCGAACACCTGCGAAACCGGCTTTGCGATCCGCGCCCCGACGCGGAATTTCAGCTCCATGTCCATGTGCCACCTGCCTGTCCGAAAAGGCTTGCCTGCTTCTCGCCAAATCATGTTATAAATTTATAACATGTCAAGCGATGAAAAAATCGAGAGCGTTTTCAAGGCACTGGCCTCGTCCACGCGGCGGGAAATACTCGATTGCCTGAAAGACACTCCGCAGACGACGGGCGAGCTGTGCGCCCGCTTCCCCGCGCTCGACCGGTGCACGGTGATGCAGCATTTGCGGGTGCTGGAGGAAGCCGATCTGGTAATTGCCCGGCGCAAGGGCCGCGCGCGCTGGAACCACCTCAACCCGCTGCCGATCAAGCATATTCATGATCGCTGGATCGGCCCCTATGCGGCGGGCGCCGTGAATATGCTCGACCGGCTAAAGACCGACCTCGAAACCTAACGCCTGCGCAAAAGGATCAGGGCGCACACGGCGATGACCGCGATGATGGCGCCAATTTCCAGCGCGGACGCGCCGAACACCCGTGGCTCGGCCAGCGGTCCCAGCAGCGCCAGCCAGCCGCCAAGGCCTCGCGCTGTCTCCTCGCCCCTGAAGCCTGCCGCCACGGCCAAAGCCACCAGCACCAGCGCCACCAGCACGCCAAACCGCATCATGCCGCCTGCATCGGCGGCCGAGCGGTCACGATTGCGGGCCTCGCGGGCGCGGTGTGTGCGGGAGAGAAACGGGCGGCGGCTCATCATCGCTTCAAAACACAGGCCAACCCCTGCTAGAATGCGATGATGAGC
>CAZCEG010000126.1:0-6798 GCA_964497275.1 uncultured Oceanicaulis sp. | reverse complement strand
GGCCTGAGCGCGCGCTCAGGCGGACGCATCCGCCTTGTCGAGATCGATCCCGCCCCCTTCTCGGTGGAGGAAGATGCCGCCATCGCTGCTGGGATAGAGGCGGTGCCGACCGAAGATGGCGGCCAGCTCTTCTTCGGGCTGGCGGGCAGCAACGCCATTGATGGCGAGGCGGTCATCGCCTTTTTCGATCCGGCAGAAGAAGCGCGCCTCGAATACGAGATCGTGCGCGTTATCTCCGAGCTGGAGCGCGCGCGCACGCCGGTCATCGCGATCATTTCCTCGCTGCCCTTCGGACCCAATCTGGAGGGGCGCTCGGCGAACCCGATCATAGATGCACTGGCGCAGGCCTATGAGGTGCGCTGGCTGGACGACCGCTTCAACGCGATCCCCGAAGCCGATGCGCTATTGGTGCTGCATCCGGGCAATCTCGATGAGCAACAGCTCTATCTGGTGGACCAGTTCGCGCTGGCGCGTGGGCGGGTGATGGTGGCGGTCGATCCGCTCGCTCATCTGGCGCTGCGCACAGGACCGGATGGCCTGCCGCCGATCAATGCGCTGCGCACCTCGCGCCTGCCGCGCCTCCTGACGAGCTGGGGCATTGCCTATGATCCCACCTACACGGTGATGGACAGGGCCAATGGTCTGCCCGTTCAGGTGAGCGAAGCCGGGCGCACGCGCACGCGCGCCTATCCGCTCTGGTTTGCGGTGCCGCCCTCCGGCCTTTCAGCCGACATGCCCGCCACCAGCGCGCTGGAGCGCGGCGTCAATCTCGGTTCGCCGGGGCTGCTGACCGCGCGGGCAGGGGCCAGCACACGCTTTGAACCGCTCCTGCAGACGGGCGCGGATGGCGCGCTCATCGACAGTGATCTGGCGGCCACCTCGCCCTCGCCGGATACCTTGCAGCGCGACTATGCCGCCGATGAGAACGCGCCCCTGACGATTGCCGCCCGCATCTCCGGCACGATCACCACGGCCTTCCCTGAAGGCCCGCCCACAGGCGAGATCCGGCTGGAGGCAGCGCGCCATATCGAAGGCCCGGCAGAGGCGGAGATCATCGTCATCGCGGATGCGGACTGGCTGGACCCTGCCTATTATCTGCGCGCGGACGGCATGGCCGGCGAGCAGGTGGTGGCCGACAACATGGCGCTGGCGCTTAATTTCGTCGATGCGCTGGCAGGAGATCCTGCCCTTGTGTCGCTGCGCTCGCGCGCAGGCTCTGCCCGGCCCATGGTGCGCGTGGAAGCGCTGCGTGCCCGTGCCGAGGCGCGTTTTGTCGAGCTGCAGGACGAGCTGCGCGCGGAACTGGCCGATGCCGAAGGCGCGCTCGCCCGCCTCAGCGCGGCTGGAGAGGCCTCGGCGCTCGGCGGTGCGGGCGCAGACAGTGCCGCGCGCGCCAATGCGTTGCGGGAGCGTATCGTGGCGGCGCGCGCGGCCTTGCGGGATGTGGAGCGGGGCTTCCGTACCGAGATCGAGGCGCTGGAGCGTGCCTTGCACCTCTGGACGCTCTGGCTGCCGCCTCTACTGGTTCTGCTGCTGGCTGCGGGGTTCACACTAGTCAGGCGCAGGCGGCAGGCATGACCACACTCGCCCCCAACCAGCGGCGCGTCCGGCGCGCCCTCATTATCGCCATTGCGGGACTAGTGGTCCTCATTGCGGGCATCACGGCGCGTGTGGCCGACAGCCAGAGCGGCGTGCGCCCTGAAGTCTCCGGGCCTGTCCTGCCGGGCTGGAGCGAGCGGGCGGGCGGCGCGGTCAGCATCGAGATCATCGGCCCTGCCGCCATGTTCCGCTTTGAACGCACCGAAAATGGCTGGGTGATGCCCTCACGCGGCAATTATCCGGTGCGCGCGGAACGTCTGGCAGAGCTGGATGCGGCCCTTGCCCAGCTGACCTATACCGCAGCGATGACACGCGATCCTGAGCGGTTTGCGTTTCTGGGCGTTGATGATCCGGTAGAGGGCGGCGCAGGCGTGCGCATTATCGTGTCTGGTGCCAATGAAGCGATCCTTGCTGATCTCGTGATCGGCCGCGCGCGCGGCGAGGACGGGCTTTATCTGCGCCCCACAGGCAGTGCGCGCGCGTTTGCCGCCACCGGCCAGATGACCGGGCTGGACGATCCGGGCCGCTGGCTTGGCCTCGATTTCATGGATATCGACCCGGCCACGATCGCGCGCACCTTCATCGTGCCGGAGCGGGCGCCTGCCTACATCCTTGAGCGTGAGACCCCGTCGGAGCGCAATTTTGCCCTCTCCAGCCCGCGCACCTGGCAGCTGATCACGGCGGGCGCGGCCAATGGGCCTGCGACGGCAGGGGCGCGCGTGCGTCTTCGCAATGCCGATGCTGCCCCCGATATCGCCCGCACACCCGATGCGCTACATCGCGCGGTCACGTTTGAGGGGCTCGAATACGAGTACCGCTTCTATAATCAGGGGGCCGATGGCATCTGGGCGACGATCCGCATTGAGGCGCGGTCCGAAGAGGCCCGCGATGCGGCGGCGCAATTGCGCCCGCTCACCGATGGCTACTGGTTTGCCGTAAGCGAGGATGCCTATGAGCGCATGACCCGGCCGCTCAACCGCTCGGCAGAGCCGCGCCCGAGGCCCGTGCAGCCCTAGCGCCGGTCCAGCTGTGCAGCGGTGATCAGCGGCCCGCCTTCGAAATCCTGCACCAGCACGGCGAGGCCAAAGCCTTCGGCGGGGGCATCGAACTCGACGCGATAGGCGCCGCCCGGCCAGTCCTCAAGCCGGTCAAGGGAGGCCACGGTGTTGTGGTGCTCCATCTCCTGGCCCTCATTGCGCCCGCCCTCAATGCTGACAAGAAGCAGGCCGGGACGGTAGGTCACCGCCCATACCTCTGCCGGGGTCTGGCGGGCAGGGCCGTTGAGATCGAGACGGACTCGGTTCCCATTGAGCCGGATAAGAGTGATGTCCCCGTCGAGACCTGCCGCTTCGCGTACCCGCGATGGCACGTCATCACGGCGGAAACGCAGGCGTTCCGGCCCGCCATTGATCACGAAATGGGGCGTGAACACGCGCCGCGCCTCGCCAGCCCGGATATAGGCCTTCTGGCGGTCGGCAAAGGCGGGCTGGGCGAACTGGTCTTCCCAGCCGAACATGTCCCAGTAATCCACCCCGTAGGAGAGCGCGATCACGTTCTCTTGCGCGGCAATCGGCCCGAAGGCGCGGTTGGCCTCCACGCAGGGCGGGCAGCCCTGGCTGGTGAACAGCTCCACCACCACAGGCGGCGGCGCAGGGTGCGCACGCTGCACCGTCTCACCCACCCCGGCAGGGTAGGGAAGCTCGGTGACAAGGGCTGCAGCCGCGAAAAGCGTCGAAAGCATCATCATGGCGCTATCTAAGCCCGACCTTACGCAGATGCACAATCACGTCCCTGTTACGGGGCTACCGCGCCGGGCGGGGCTCGACGTCTGCATCTGCATCGGGGCTGGAACCGGCCTCAATGGGGGCCTCTGCTTCATCGCCGTCGCCTGCATCATCACCCTCGCCGGGGGTGCGCGCCCATTTCAGCGTGATCGGGATGTTCAGCGCCACAAACACGCCAAAGAGCGGGTAGGTGCCCAGAAGGCGGAAATTCACCCAGAAGGCCTCGCTGAGCTCCAGCCAGTCGAACATGCGCGCTGAGTCCACCACCACGCTGTCCGTGATGTGGCGCCACAGCACCTCGTTGATGGCGGCGAGCAGCATGAAGAACAGCGCCCAGCGTATGGCAAGGATTGTCCATATCCGCTCTGGCATCTCGAAGACGGTGGAGAACAGCGCCTTCCACACATTGAAGCCGAAGGCGAAGCTGAAAAGGATCGCAAATGCGAACAGCAGGTTGATGATGGTCGGCTTGATGAAGATGAAGATCGGGTCTTGCAGATAGATCGTCATCGCGCCGAACAGGGTCACGATCACGAAGGTGACGGCCAGCATGGGCGGGAAGCGTTTCTGTGTGGTCACCGCATAGAGCACCGCAATCGCGGTGGCGGCCATGAAGATGCCGGTCGACCAGTAGATCGCGCCGTCCTCCAGCAACCAGTTGGCCAGATTATAGCTGATCATGAAGACCGCGGCCGGGCCGACATCGACAAGCAGCTTTGCGCCCTGTCCGATTGTCCTGGTGTTCTGGGTCATCGCGCCGGGTTCCCTTTTCATGGCCGCCGCAATAGGCGACACTCATCTCTCTACGTAGCACGTAATTTTCCGGATTGTCCGACCCATGTCTGCAGCAGGCAATGTGATTGGTCCAGAGGCCATCGAAGCGTGGGCGCAGGCCAATTTTCCAGACACGTTGTGGCTGGATAGCTGGGGCGAACGCGCGGCCTTCTACAATCCCGGCAGGCGCTTTCCCCGTGGTGCCTATTTCCTGACCCTCAAGCAGAAGGATGGTGAGCATGACCGGGCCAGCCGCCTTGACCGGCAGGGGATTTACCGGCTGAACTTTTCCCTGCAGCCCGCCCGCTATGAGGCATTGTTTGGCCGCCGCCCGGCCCGGCCTGCCAAGGGCGGCGTGGTGGCAGGCGACTGGGATTTCACGGCCAGTGACGTGCTCATGCCCCACCCTGTCTATGCCTGGATGGGCTGGGTGTGCATCCTGAACCCTGATCAGGCCCGGCTCTCCATGCTGGAAGAGCTTGTCGGCCAGAGCTATCAGCGTGCGCGCAAGACGCTTGCCCGCCGTGAGAAAGCCAAAGCCTAACCCAGCTGCAACAGCGCCAGACCGGCTGCGAGGGTGACGGCCAGTGCGCCGCGCCGGAGGCCGAACGGTTCTTTGAGCACCCAGGCGGCGAGGATAGCGCCGAACACGATGGAGGTTTCGCGAAGCGCGGCCATCGGGGCGACCGCCGCCACCGAATAGGCATAGAGGGCGAGCGAGTAGGTCGCCGCATTGAAGAACGCGCTTTTGAGCGAGCCGTTAAGCTCCGCCCGCGCCGCCACCAATAGCTGGCCCTGGCGGCGGACCAGTGCCGTCACCGACAGGGTGATGGCCGACAGGATGAAGAACCAGACCGCATATTGCAGCGGATTGACCGCAGCGCGTACGCCCGATGCGTCCACCACGGTGTAGCTCGCGGTCATCAAAGCTGCGCACAGGGCAAAGCCGATGGCGGTCATTTTCGGCGTGCCGTTCTTCTCCGGCCAGGTAAAGGCGATGATCGCGGCAGAGGCGATGGCAAGGCCGATAATCGCGATTGGGCTCAAGGCTTCGGCGAGGAAGATGAAGGCAAAGAACCCGGCCATGGCAGGCGCGGCCCCGCGCATCACAGGGTAGACGAGGTTCATGTCCCCGCGCTGGAAGGCAGCAATCAGGAACATGTTGAAGGCCCAGATGATGGCGGCGCTAAGAAGCAGGAAGCGCCATACCTCCCATTCGGGAAAGGGCAGGATGACCGCCAGCGGGCTTAAGATAACCGCGCAGATCACCATGGTGAGCGCGCGAAAGACCAGCGTATCGCCTGCCTTCTTGGTGAAGAGCGTCATCACCGCGTGCGCCATGGCAGAGCCCACCATGGCGAGCGTTGCGAGCGCTGCCTCCTCCATCAGGCGTCGAGCCCTGCCAGTGCGCGGGCAAAATCGCGTGCGATAAAGGGCTGCAAATCTTCCTCGCCCTCGCCGACGCCGATGAAATGGATGGGCAGGCCGAACTTTTCAGCCACCTGCACCAGCGCGCCGCCCTTGGCCGTCCCGTCGAGCTTGGTCATCACGATGCCGGTGACGCGTGCTGCCTCCATGAAGGCTTTGGCCTGCGAAATGGCGTTGGAGCCGACCGTGCCGTCCAGCACCAGCACGACATGATGGGGTGCGGCCTCGTCCACCTTGGCGATCACGCGCAGGATCTTGCGCAGCTCCTCCATCAGCTCGGCCTTGTTCTGCAGGCGCCCTGCCGTGTCGATGAGGACAGCGTCGCTGCCGGTGCGCCTGCCCTCCTGCACGGCATCATAGGCAAGCCCTGCCGCATCCGCGCCATGGGGGCGGGAGAGGAAGTGCGCGCCTGCGCGCTTTGACCAGACTTCCAGCTGTTCTACCGCTGCCGCGCGGAAAGTGTCGCCCGCTGCGGTGAGGACGCTCGCCCCTTCGCGGGTCATCTTCACGGCGAGCTTGCCGAGCGTCGTCGTCTTGCCGGACCCGTTGACGCCGACGAACAGCACCACTTGCGGCTTGTCACCGGAAAGATCGAGCGGAGCCTGATAGGGCAGAAGCGTCTCGGTGATCACGTCTGCCAGCGCCTCGCGTACCTGCACGCCGGTCACGTCCTTGTCGAACCGGTCGCGTGCCAGCCGCGCGGTGACCTTGGCGGCTGTGACCGCACCGATATCGGCCGCGATCAGCAGCTCTTCCAGCTCTTCCAGCGCCTCGTCATCCAGCTTGCGGCGGGTAAAGAGGCCGGAGAGCTGGGCGGAGGATTTGGACAGCCCTGCGGTCAGCCGCTTGAAGAAGCCTGCGGGCTTTTCAGGCTCAGGTGCGGGAGCGGGTTCTGGCTCCAGCGCAGGATCAGCGATTGGGGCGGGCGTGTCGGCCTGCACAGGGCCGGGGACGGGCGTGGGGGCGGGTTCAGCAGGCTCGGGCGCGACTTCCGGCGGGATGCTCGCCTCGGTATCGACCTGCGCCGCGGCGTCTTTTTGCGCCTTGTCCTTCTTCTTGCCAAAGCCGAACCAGTTCATGCCGCCTCCACCGCGCGCGCGATCAGATGCGTCCCGTCATGGCCGGTAATGGCCGCGCGCACAAGCGCGCCCGCGCGCTCCGGTGTGTCGATACGGACCGGCGCGAAGTTCGCGGCGCGGGCTTCTCCCGGCTT
>CAZCEG010000125.1:0-6871 GCA_964497275.1 uncultured Oceanicaulis sp. | reverse complement strand
GGGGGTGGTGGCCCGGTGGGCCGGTGGGGGGAAGTCTTCTTTCGAAAATGCCCCCCTCGCCGCTTCGCGCGTTCGAAGCTTTGCTTCTCACCCCGCCCGCAAGCAGGGGGAGACACTACGCGGGCCGCTTTCAGTTCACCCACATACGAAATCATCGTCCCCCACCGGTTCGCACCGGTCCGGGAAGCCGTGCTCGCGCCAGTAGGCGGGCAGGCCGAAGCGGATAATCGCCGCGCGCTGGGCGTCAGAGCCCTCAAGGCCCGGATATCCGCGATACCAGTACCAGGGCAGCGCAAAATGGGTCGGCACGCGGTCATAGGCGCGAAACGCCAGCCGGTAGGTCATGGTCAGATAATCATCGCTTGCCGGATCAAACCCGTCCGCGATCAGGCGCGCCTCGACCTCCTCCAGAGCGGCGGCTCTGTCATAATCCTCATCGCTTAAAGCGCGCGCCATGGGAGCGACCAGCCAGCGGGCCTCGACCGGGAAAATGCGGACGAATTCGCGCAGGAGAGTGCGCACGGCGATATCGCCGTCTTCTGCGGCCACGATGCCCAGAAACTCCGGCAATACATCGGAGAAGCGGCTTTCGAGCAGGTCTGACAGCGCCGCACGGTAATCACCGCTGGCGTCGGCCTCGCGGATGATGGCGGCGCGCCGGTGCAGGCAGCGCACGAAAGCGGGATCAAGCGCGAGGCAGGCCGCGTATTCCTCGCCCGCTGCGTCAAAATAGCCGAGCATGCGCAAGGCATCGCCGCGGAAGAGGCGCGCCGGCACGTGGGCAGGGTTGGCCTCCACCGCGCGGGTGAGAAAGTCCATCGCCTCGCCATATTCGCCCGCCTCCCCGGACAGATTGCCGAGCGTCACCAGCGCATCGGCATTGTCCGGCTCCAGCGCTAGCGCGCGCCCGGCGGCTTCAACCGCCAGAACATTGTAATCGCGGTCATTGATCGCCCAGTGCGGGGCGAGCGCATAGGCCATGGCGAGCGCGGCCCACGCCTCGGCATAGGTCTCGTCCAGCTCTACCGCCGCTTCAAAGCGCGCAATCGCCAGCGGAAGGCGCTCGTAATTGCGGTTGGCGTAAAGCTCCTGACCTTCCTGGAAGGCGGCGCGGGCTTGCGGGGTGTTGTTCGCAGACGCCGCACCCGGCGTCACCACCGCCAGCCCCAAAGCCAGAGCCATTACCAGATTGCGCATCGTCCCATCCTGCACGCTGCTTCCGCTACAGACCAAAGCCATAAGCGCACAGACCCAAAACGCCAAACCGGCAGAGCGGGCAAAAATTACGAAGCTGTCACTTGCGCGGTGCGGAAATCATCCTATCTTTATCGAAAATCGATAAGAGGAAACCTCCCATGGAAGTTCTCGTCCTGCTTCTGGTCGCCCATTTCATCCCCAGCATCATCGCGCTGGCGCGCGGCCATCATGATGGCTTTGCCATCTTCCTCACCAACCTGCTGCTTGGCTGGACGGTGATAGGCTGGTTCGTGGCGCTGATCTGGTCGGTGACGGCTATCCGGCGTCCGGTGACTATGGTCACTCCCCGGGCCTGACGGGTGCGCCCGCCTTGGCGGCCTGCGTTGGCGGGACGACGGGGCGGCGGGCCTTGCTTTCCAGAGCCGTCATCGGCGCATAGCGCAGCACCAGGAAGGCGATCACCACCCCTGCCACGACATTGGTCAGCGCATAGCCACTGATCAGCCCGGCAGGCCCGAACAGGGTTGAACCGAGCCACACCAGTGGCACCAGCAGCCCAAAGCCGCGCATCAGATTGATGGCAACGCCGAGCAATGGCCGTCCAAGCCCGTTAAAGCCAGCGCTGGCGGCCATCGCGATGCCATAGCCGCCCATGGTCACCGGCGCGATCCACCAGGTCAGGCGGGCCATCTCGCGCGCTTCCTCCGACGGCAGGAACAGCCAGGCGAGCGGATAAGCGAGCACGGCCAGCACCACCGCCATCGCCGCGCCCCACCCGACACAGAACAGGAAGGCAGAGCGGAACGCTTCGCGCACTCGGGTCACCTGACCTGCCCCGCCATTCTGGCCGGTTATGGCGCCGATAGAGCCTGAAAGCGCAAAGAGCGGGATCAGCGCCAGCGCCTCCACCCTGCCCGCAACGCCAAAGCCTGCCACCACAGGCTCGCCAAAGCGCGCGGCGGCAGCAAAGACCAGCGTCATCGCGATCGGGTTGATCATGTTGGAGCCAGCTGCAGGCGCGCCGATACGGGCGACTTCGCGCCAGTTCCACAGCATTTCGGAAAAGCCCGGCCACGACAGATCGATGATCTTTTCGCGAAAGATCATGATCCACATCGCGATGATGAAGACGACCATGTTGGAGATCAGCGTGGCGAGCGCAGCGCCCTGCACTTCCATGGCGGGTATCGGCCCGAGCCCGAAGATCAAGATCGGATCGAGGATCATGTTCAGCACGGCGGCGATGATCATGATCAGGCTGGGCAGGATGGCATCGCCCAGCGCGCGCAAAATGTTGCTGGCGATCATGGGCCCGACCATGAAGATGATCCCGGCAAACCAGATCAGCATGTAGTCGCGCACATGGGGCATCATCGCATCGGTCGCGCCCATCAGGCGGAAGACCGGCTCGATGAAAATCATGCCAAGACCAGAGGTGATGGCGGTGACGATCAGGGCCAGCACCACGGCGTCGGTGGCCACGCGCTTTGTGCGCTCGCCATCGCCGCGCCCGGCGGCCCGCGCCACGACCGAAACCGCACCAGCGCCGAGGCCGATGGCAATGCTCATCACGGCCATGGAGACGGGAAACACGAACTGGACGGCGGCCTGTTCGACCGTGCCGAGGCGGCCCACCCAGTAGGCGTCGACAATGCCGACCAGCATCATCGCGACGATGCCAAAGCTCATCGGGATGACCATCCGCATGAGATGGCCGAAGACCGGCCCTTGCGTCAGATCGCGGTTCTTGCGGGTAGCTGCCATGATGACGGGGTCCGGCCAGGAGGGAGGCCACCACACTTAGGCCGCGCCGTCCTCTCCCGCCAGTGGCCCATCATGAAATCTTCGTTACGACCGGTGGGTCAGGTCGAAGCTCGCCATGCCAGCAAGGTTCACGATGTCTGATACAGGTGAGCCGAGGCGTGCGATCTGCACCGATTTGTCCAGCCCCACCAGCAGGCCTTCGATCACGGTGGCCGCACCCGTTGCCTTCAAAAGGCGCACGGCGATGGAGGCCGAGTGGACTGCCGGCATGACCAGCACATTGGCCGGCCCGGTCAGGCGCGAGAAGCTGTAGGCCTCATGATGATTGGGGTTCAGCGCCACATCGGCCGCCATCTCGCCCTCATACTCGAAGTCAACGCCGCGCGCGTCCAAGAGCTTGACGGCCGTCTGGATCTTTTCTGTGCGCGAGCCCGGCGGGTTGCCGAAGGTGGAATAGGAGAGGAAGGCCACGCGCGGGGTGAGCCCCAGCTTGCGCGCCGCCTTGGCTGCGCCAACGGCGATATCGGCAAGCTCTGGCGCTTCAGGAAACTCGGTGACGTTCGTGTCTGCGATCAGCAGGGTCCGGCCCCGGCTGATGGCGATGGACGCGCCCATGAGCCGTCCGCCGGGCGCTTCGTCCAGCACCAGCCGGATATCGCTTAGCGTATTGGTGAAATGGCGAGTGACGCCCGTCACCATGCCGTCCGCATCGCCAAAGCGTAGCATGCAGGCCGAAAACACGTTGCGGTCATTATTAACGAGGCGCTGCACATCGCGGCGCAGATAGCCCCTGCGTTGCAGGCGCTGATAGAGGAAGTCCACATAGTCCGGATTCTGGTCCGACAGGCGGGCATTCCAGATTTCCAGCGAACCCGGCGCAATGCCGAGCTCCTTCATATTGGCTTCGGCGATTTTCTCGCGCGCCACGAGGACGGGCGTGCCAAGACCCTGCGCCTGGAAGGCGGCAGCAGCGCGGATCACGCTCGGCTCCTCGCCCTCGGCGAACACGATGCGCTTCGGCTCGGCCTTGATCACTTCGGTGATGCGCTGTTGCAGGGCGGCCGTCGGGTCAAGGCGCTGGGCGAGACGCGCACGATAGCCAGACCCTTCTTCCTGCATGGGCAGGCGCGCAACTCCGCTATCAACGGCGGCCTTGGCGACATAGGGCGGCACAAAGGAGATCAGACGCGGATCGAAGGGCGACGGTATGATGTAATCGCGCCCGAAGCGCAGACGGCCGGAGCGGTTGGCGGTTGCCACCTCATCGGGCACGTCGGTGCGGGCAAGGTCCGCGAGCGCACGGGCCGCGGCGAGCTTCATCTCCTCATTGATCGTGGTCGCCCGGACGTCCAGCGCCCCGCGGAAGATGTAAGGAAAGCCCAGCACATTATTGACCTGATTGGGGAAATCCGATCGGCCTGTCGCAATGATCGCATCAGAGCGCACGGCCTTGATCTCGTCGGGCATGATCTCCGGCGTCGGGTTGGCCATGGCAAAGATGATCGGATCGGCGGCCATGGATTTCACCATCTCGCCCGTCACGATGCCGCCTGCGGAGAGGCCCAACATCACGTCGGCATCGACCATCGCGTCGGCGAGGCTGCGCAGGTCCGTCGCGCGCGCGTGGGCGGCAAGGCGCGGATGCAGATCATTGCGGCCCGTGTGCACCACGCCCTCAACATCGATAATGGTGACATTGTCGTGGCGCACGCCGAGCGACTTGATGAGCTCAAGGACGGAAAGCCCCGCCGCTCCTGCCCCGATCAGCACCACCTTGATGTCCTCAAAGCGGCGGTTCGTGAGATGGCAGGCATTCATCAGGCCCGCAGCGGCGATAATGGCCGTGCCGTGCTGGTCGTCATGGAAGACGGGAATATCCAGCCGCTCGCGCAATCTGGCTTCGATTTCAAAGCATTCCGGCGACTTGATATCTTCCAGATTGATGCCGCCAAAGCTGTCCCCAAACCCTGCGACGCAATCGATGAACTTTTCCGGATCCTCGTAATCCACCTCGATGTCGAAGGCGTCGATATCGGCAAAGCGCTTGAAGAGGACCGCCTTGCCCTCCATCACCGGCTTGGAGGCGCGTGGCCCCAGATTGCCGAGGCCCAGAATGGCGGTGCCGTTGGACACCACGGCGACCATATTGCCCTTCGAGGTGTAGTCGTAGACGGCGTCCGGATCAGCGTGAATCGCCTTTACCGGCGCTGCCACGCCCGGGCTGTAGGCGAGCGCCAGATCGCGCTGCGTCGCCATCGGCTTGGTGGGGGCGAGCGAAAGCTTGCCCGGAGGATCGGCCCGGTGAAACGCCAGCGCTTCCTCATCGGTGCGCGAGCTGGACGTGTCTGGCGGGCTCATTTCGGGCATGGGATACACTCTCGGAAAGGCAAATCAGTCTGACGGCTTTGGTTAAAGGCTATAGCGGCGCAAATCCGGCTCGGCTAGCGATTCAGGCGGGCGAGCGCTGTCAGCCTCGCCTGCTCGCGCCAAAGGCTTTCCAGTGCAGCGGGGATCAGATCCAGCAGGTCTTCTGCCGTGCCGCCGGGCGGCAGGTGATAACCCGCCTCGCCATGGATGAAGGCGGCTGACTGCGCGGCCTGGAACGGCGCGATGCCTTGCGCCAACAGTGCGCCGACAAGCCCCGCCAGCACATCGCCGGTGCCGGCCGTGGCGAGGCGTCCGCTGGCGTGGATATTCACGGCTATCCGGCCATCGGGGTGCGCGATCACGGTCGCAGGTCCCTTCAGCAGTATAATCGCGCCGGCTCGCTGTGCGGCCTGCCGGGCAGCATCAATCGAATTTATGCTGGCAGCCAGCAGACCGGGGAAAAGCCGCTCGAACTCGCCAGTGTGGGGCGTCAGCACGGCGCGGTCATGCAAGGCCGCGAAAAGCGCTTTCTGGTCTTCGGCGAATACGCTCAAGGCATCAGCATCCAGCACGGCTGGAATGTCGGTGGAGAGCACCGCCAGCACGCGCTCTTTCAGCGTCTCGTTCAGCCCCGCTCCCGGCCCGATCACCAGCGCGCTGGCGCGGTGAAGGCTCAAGGTTTCGGCAAAATCCTCCTCGCGGATGGATTTCGTCATCACGGCGAGGCTGGCACTGGCCGCCTCCATCAGCGAGGCAGGCGGGCAGAGCAGCGTGACGAGCCCTGCCCCGGCTTTAAGCCCTGCCATGGCGGACAGACGCGCCGCGCCGGTTGCGCCAGGCGGCCCTGCCAGCACGCAGAGCCGCCCCTTGCGGTGCTTGTGCGCCGCGCTGTGATGAGCCGTCTCCGGCAGAGTGATGCGTGGCAGCTGTACGATGTAGGGCAGTGCGCCTGCGCCCTCCCGCCAGCTATCCGGGATACCGATATCGGCAAGGATGATCTCGCCGCAGGCAGCGCGCGCCGGGTGGAAGAGATGGGCGGCTTTCAGCCGGTGAAAGGTGACCGTCAGATCAGCCTTCACGCAAAGCCCCTCAGAGCCGCTCTCATCGCCGTCTACGCCGCTGGGCACATCCACCGCCACAACCACACAATCGCTCTCAGAGAGGCGTCTGCAGGCCTCCAGGGCCATGCCCTCCAGCGGTCTTGAAAGGCCGGACCCGAAAAGCGCATCGACGACCAGAGCGAAACGCTCCGCCTTGAATGAATCCAGTGGCTTGACCGCGCCGGTCCACAGCCGGGCCATGCGTGCAGCATCGCCTTTCAGCGCTGATACATCGCCGAGCGCGAACACCTCCACCGGCCAGCCAGCCTCGCTAAGCCGGCGCGCGATGACATAGCCATCCCCGCCATTATTGCCGGGTCCGCAGAGGATCGCGGCGGGGCGGGGAGCCCAGCGGGCAAGGATTGCGGAGGCGACCGCCGCCCCTGCCCGCTCCATCAGCGTTGTCCCGGCGATTCCCGATGCGATGGCATGGGCGTCAGCGG
>CAZCEG010000124.1:0-6919 GCA_964497275.1 uncultured Oceanicaulis sp. | reverse complement strand
GACGAAGCGATGGAAGCGGCCCTCACAGCCCATCGTGAACTGGGCTGCCGGGGGCTGACCCGCTCCGATTTCCGCTGGGATGAGGACGGCGATGGCAAGCTTTGGTTACTCGAAATTAATACCCAGCCGGGCATGACTCCCACATCGCTTGCGCCCGAACAGGCTGCGCATTGCGGTATCGGTTTCCCGGACCTTGTTGATTGGATAGCGGAGGACGCCAGTTGCCAGAGGTGAGGCGCACGAGAACTGCCCCCACCCGTACCGGAAAAGCCGGTGCAACGGGCGCGAGAACACGCACCCCGCCCAAGTCAATCCCGCCCCGCCGCATGGTCAACTGGGCCAGCGCCCAGCTTCGCACCGCCCGCTATCGCACCGTCAACGCCCTGCGCCTTGGCGCGCTGGCAGGGCTTCTGGTTTCCGCTCTGGCGCTGGCTGGCCTTGCGATGACCGGACAGCTCGGCACTGTTGGCGAGAGCGCGGCGCGCCTTGCCGAAACCCGCCTGACGCAAGCCGGCTTCGTGGTGCGCGCTGTCGACGTGATCGGTGGCAGGGATATCAGCGCGGCCGAGATCGCTGCTGCCATCGGGGCTGAGCCGGGCCGGGGGCTTCTGTCCATCGACCCACATGAAGCGCGCGCCGCCATTGAGGCGATGAGCCGGGTCGAAAGCGCCAGCGTGGTACGCCTGTGGCCGGACCGGATCAGCGTCGTCATCACCGAGCGCGCGCCCTATGCCCTGTGGCAGAGCGGCGGTGTGCATCACGTGATCGACCGCAATGGCGTGGTGCTGACCGGCGAGACAGCCTCTGAACATGCCGATCTGCCGCGCGTGGTCGGCGAAGGTGCCAATCTTCACGCCGCCGAGATCATCACCCTGCTTTCGCGCCAGCCGGAGCTTTCGCGCCTAGTCACCCATGCGGTGCGCGTGGGCGAGCGGCGCTGGAATCTGCGTCTGCATTCAGGCAGCGATATTCTCCTGCCAGAGACCAATATCGCCAGCGCTCTCGCCCTGATCGCCGCCCTGCATGCCGATCAGCGCCTTCTGGAGTTGGATGCGCAGGCCTTTGACCTGCGCGGGGACGGTGAACTTGTCGTGCGCGCCTGGCCTGAGCGCGCTGGCGGCGCTGCTGCCCGCGAGCGGGGAGCATAAGGCATCATGGGGCTGTTCTCGGGCGATAACAGGCAAAGCGCGGGCGGCAAGCCCGGCGTGTTTGCCGCGCTTGAAGTCGGCGCTGCCAAGACCGTGTGCTTCATCGTCAAGACCGAAGCGACAATTGCCGGCACCCGCGCCCGCGTGATCGGCGTAGGCCACCATTCCAGCGCAGGCATGCGCGCAGGCGCCGTCGTCGATATCGACGCGGCCGCAACCGTGATCCGCGCCGTGGTGGACAATGCCGAGCGCATGGCCAAGCAGGCCGTCAGCACTGTCACGCTGGTCACGACCGCTGGCGCGCCCGCCTCCACCCGCGTGACGGTGGAAGCGCCCGTGCCGGGGCGTCAGGTGTCCGAGCGGGACCGCAACCGGGTGCTCGCCGCCGGCCTGCAGCGCTGCGCCGAGCCGGGCCGGGCCATGCTGCACGCTTTGCCGGTATCCTGGCGCGTCGATGATAATCGCGGCGTGAAGGATCCGCGCGGCATGGCAGGGCGCACGCTGGGCGTCGATTTGCACGTGATCACGGCAGCGGCCGATCCGGTGCGTAATCTTATCAATGCCATCGCCCAGTGCCGGCTTGAGGTGAGCGAGGTGATGGCCGCGCCCTATGCGGCAGGGCTCTCCGTGCTGGCCGATGACGAAGCCCTGCTGGGCGCAACCGTCATCGACATGGGCGCAGATACTACGAGCGTTGCCGTGTTCGCAGATGGCGTGCCGATCCATGTCGACGTGCTGCCCGTCGGCGGCGGTCATGTAACGCGCGACATCGCCCGCGGGCTGACGACGCCCGTCTTCGCCGCTGAGCGCATCAAGACGCTTTACGGATCAGTGCTCGACAGCCCGGATGATGACCGCGCCATGATCGAGGCCCCGCCCACAGGCAGCGATCCCAACGCCGGCATGAACCAGCATCCGCGCGCTCTGCTCAACGCGATCATCCGCCCGCGCGCAGAAGAGATTTTCGAACTGGTCCGCGACCGGCTGGAAGCTGCGCACATGGGCACGGTCTCCGGCCGCACGCTGGTGCTGACGGGCGGGGCGAGCCAGCTTCCCGGCCTGCAGGAGCTCGCCGGGCGAGTGCTTAAACGTCAGGCGCGTATCGGCATTCCAAACCCTGTGCCGGGTCTGGGCGATGCCATGAAGGGGCCGGGATTTGCCGCCTCAACCGGCGTGCTGGCGCGCCATGGCCGGGCCATGCCGGAAATCCTCTCTGGTGCGCCGCGATTCGTTTCCGAACAGACGCCGCGGCGCATTGCACGCCCCTCTGGCGAACGCGGTCCTGCCGCGATATGGCGGTGGTTCGCGGAAAGCTTCTGATTCCAGCGCAAAAAGTTCCATTTTTGTTCTGAAAAACAGTTGCTTAGAAAGCGTGAACAGGCCTTCCCGGCTTAACCCTCGCTTAAGCATGTCACCCGCACAGTGACCCTTGATCCGCATTAACCTTCCCGCCCGTCCAACGGAGCCTCCTTATGGCGCTTAACCTGTCCGTCCCCGAGACCACCGAGCTGAAGCCCCGCATCCTTGTTTTCGGCGTGGGCGGCGCCGGGGGCAATGCGGTCAACAACATGATCGACGCCAATCTGGAAGGCGTGGACTTTGTTGTGGCCAATACCGATGCGCAGGCGCTCCAGCGCTCCGGCACACAGCACCGCATCCAGATCGGTCACCAGATCACGCAAGGTCTCGGCGCCGGCGCCCGTCCCGAGGTGGGCATGCAGGCGGCGGAAGATTCCATTTCCGAGATCATGGAATACCTGCAAGGCGCGCACATGGTGTTCATCACCGCGGGCATGGGCGGCGGCACCGGCACGGGCGCTGCGCCGGTGATTGCACGCGCCGCGCGCGAGCAGGGCATCCTGACCGTGGGCGTGGTCACCAAGCCTTTCCACTTTGAAGGCTCCAAGCGCATGCGCATTGCCGAGTCCGGCATCGAGCAGCTTCAGGGCCATGTGGACACGCTGATCGTCATTCCGAACCAGAACCTGTTCCGCATCGCGACCGAAAAGACAACTTTTGCCGAAGCCTTCTCCATGGCCGATCAGGTGCTGCATTCGGGCGTGCGCGGCATTACCGACCTGATGGTCATGCCGGGCCTGATCAATCTCGATTTCGCCGATGTGCGCACCGTGATGAACGAGATGGGCAAGGCGATGATGGGCACCGGTGAAGCCTCTGGCGAGAAGCGCGCCATCGAGGCTGCCCACGCTGCGATCAACAATCCGCTGCTGGACGATGTGTCGATGAAGGGCGCGCGCGGCGTGCTCATCAACATTACCGGCGGCATGGACATGACCCTTTATGAGGTCGATGAGGCCGCCAACGAGATCCGTAACGAAGTGGATCCGGACGCGAACATCATTGTCGGCTCCACCTTCGACGAGAGCCTGAACGGCACGATCCGCGTCTCCGTGGTTGCCACCGGCATCGACGCGGAAATGATGCAGATGCCCGATCCGCGCCGCCGTCCGGAACCTGCCAGCACGGTCAGCATGATCAAGCCGCGCGAGATCGTGCGCGGCCCGCAGCCTCTGGTGCGGCGCCTGAATGACGAGCAGGAAGCGGCCCGTGCCCGCCAGCCCGCTGATGGCGGTATCCATGCCAAGGCAGCCGCATGGCGTGCCGCCCAGGCTGAAGTCACGCCCCGCGCCGAGCCGGAGCACGTGTCACGCGCCGAGACCGGCGAGGTCGATATCGTCGAGGAGGCGCTCGCCGCGCCGGATGCCTTCATGGCCGCTGCGCGAGAGGACGAGACGGTCGAGGACACCCGTCCTGCCGTGGTGCGCCATCAGGAGCGCCTGGCACAGGAAGCCGAAACGCTGCGCCGCGAGACGGTTGAAACACCTGAGCCCCGCGAAGAGCCGCAAGGCGCTCTGCGCAAGGGCCTGTCGCTGTTTGGCCGCCGTTCCAAGCCGCAGGCACCGCGCACCGAGGCTCGCACCGCACCGCGTCCGTCGGCGCAGCCTGTGCGTCAGCAGGCCCCGCAGGAGCCCGTGCGCCGCTCGGCGCCCGCGGGCGATCTCTTCGCCGAGGAGTTCGACGACGCCGATCTCGACATCCCCGCCTTCCTGCGCCGTCAGGCCAACTAGCCAGAGCGCGGCATGAAAAAAAGACCCCGGAGGGCAAGCGCTCTCCGGGGTCTTTTGCATTCGCGAGACTAAGAAGCGCCATTTCGTAACATGGTGCAACAATCGTTTAATTTCGTGATGACGGGCGCTTGGCTAATGTGCCAATCGAGCGAGGGGGTCTTCCGGTGCCGCGCTGAGGGGCGCCATTCGGAAGATGTGACAAAAGCATAAGAAAGACAAAGACATGGTGCGGGCGGCTTTCCTGACCGAGCGGACGACACTGGCGCAGGCCGCCGTGTGCGCCGGGATCGGCCTTCACACGGGCGCGCGGGTGCGCATGGTGCTCAAACCGGCCTCTGCCGGGTCTGGCATCGTGTTCGAGCGCACCGATCTGCAGCTTGCCGACCGGCAAATTCCTGCCCGCTATGATCTGGTGCGCTCGACCGATCTTGGCACCACCATCATCAATGAAGACGGCGCATCGGTTGCCACCGTTGAGCATCTGATGGCCGCTTTTGCGGGTCTGGGTGTCGACGACGTGCTGGTGGAGCTCGACGGGCCGGAAATCCCGGCCATGGACGGATCGTCCCAGCCCTTTATCGAACTTCTCCAGCATGCCGGGCTGAAGACCCATCCGGTGCCGCGCCGCGCGATCCGGGTACTAAAGCCGGTCGAGGTGGAGGTGGGTGGCCGCCGCGCCGTGTTCCTGCCCTCGTTGCAGCCAGCCATTGATGTCACGATCGATTTTGACAATGCCGTCATCGGCCGCCAGCAATACCGCTTTGAGGTAAGCCCCAAAGCGTTCTGCGAGGATATTGCCGCTGCGCGCACCTTCGGTTTCCGGCGCGAGTATGAGAGCCTTCTGAAAGCGGGTCTCGCCCGCGGCGGCTCCATGGATAATGCCATCGTGCTGGACGACACGGGCGTGGCGAACCCTGAGGGCCTGCGCTTTGCCGACGAGTTCGTCCGCCACAAGGTGCTTGATGCGCTGGGCGATCTCTATCTCGCTGGCGCGCCGATCCTTGGCCTCTATCAGGCCTCCCGCCCCGGCCACGGCATCAATAACGTGGCCGTGCGGGCGCTTCTGGCAGACAAGTCTGCCTGGAAGATGGTTTCCATGAACGAGACGGCAGAGGCTGACGGCGCCGTTCAGGAGCGCCGGGTCAGGGTCTGATGCAGGGTTTTGCGGCTGTCGGCTGACAGGATGCTTTTGCCTTCGCGGATCATGGTCTAGAACAGCTCTGTAACTGACCTTCCAGCTGCCAAGCCAAAGGGCCATCCATTGCTGACCGCTGTGCGCCTTATCGTCATTGTTTTCGTCGCGGCCTTTGTGCTGGCCGGTTGTGGCAACCGGAACCAGGCCGAGCTCGCCTATGTAGCGCGCCCTGTGGAGCAGCTTTATAATGAAGCGTTCCGTCAGCTTGAGCGCAGGCGCTATGCTGAAGCCGCTCAGCTGTTCGACGAGGTCGAACGCCAGCACCCCTTCTCCGAATGGGCGCGCCGCTCCATGCTGATGGCGGCCTTCGCCAATTATCAGGCCAACCGCTACGAGGAATCCATTGCGACCGCGCAGCGTTTCATCTCGCTGCACCCGGGCAGCGCCAGTGCGCCTTACGCCTATTACCTGATCGCGATCTGCTACTATGAGCGCATCTATGATGTAGGCCGTGACCAGTCGACCACCCAGCAGGCGCTCGAGGCCCTGCAGCAGGTGGTACAGCGCTATCCTGACAGCCCCTATGCCCGCGATGCCCGCCTGAAGATCGACATGACGCGCGACCACCTGGCCGGCAAGGACATGGATGTGGGCCGCTGGTATCTCAGGAACGGTTTCCATCTGGCCGCCATTGGCCGGTTCCAGAATGTGATTCGCAATTACGGCACGACCAGCCACGTGCCAGAGGCCCTGCACCGCATGGTGGAAGCCTATGTGGCGATGGGTGTGGCAGAGGAAGCGCGCCAGCACGCCGCCGTGCTCGGCTATAACTTCCCCGGCTCTGACTGGTATCAGGACAGCTATAATCTCCTGACCTCGCGCGGCATTGACGTGCCGGGTGAAGGACTGGAGGAGCGCGATCCGAGCCTGCTGCGCCGTGCGATGGCCCGGATCTTCGGCTAGTAAAGAGGGGAGTGGCGGAGCGCGATGCTCGCATCCCTCTCCATACGCGACATTGTTCTCATCGACCGGCTGGACCTTGCCTTCGAGGCAGGCCTGTCTGCGCTGACCGGTGAGACGGGCGCAGGCAAATCCATCCTTCTGGGCGCGCTGGGGCTGGCGTGCGGCGAGCGGGCCGACCGCGCCATGGTGCGCGCAGGCGCCGAACAGGGCAGCGCGATAGCTGTTTTCGACCTGCCAGATGGCCATGCCGCCTTCGCCCTGCTGGACGAGGCAGGCATCACGGCAGAGCCTGGCGAACCTGTCATACTGCGCCGCGTGATCACCGCGGATGGCCGCTCGCGCGCGCATGTGAACGACCAGCCTGCCAGCGTGGGTCTCTTGCGTGCGCTCGGCGATGTGCTGGTGGAGATACACGGCCAGCACGATGGCCGCGGGCTTCTCGATCCGAAATCCCATCGCGGCCTTCTCGATGATTATGCCGGCAATGGCGCGCGGCTGGCGGGTGTGGCTGCGGCCCATGAGACGCTTGGCCGGGCGCGCCGCCATCTGGAAGAACTTAAGGCTCGCAAGGCCCGCGCAGCCGA
>CAZCEG010000123.1:3784-6976 GCA_964497275.1 uncultured Oceanicaulis sp. | reverse complement strand
CGCCGCGTCCTCGCCAAATCCGAGCGCACGCGCCGCCGCCAGCGCCAGCGCCGCATTGGTGATCTGGTGGCGGCCCGGCAGGGCAGGCAGCGGCAGATCCCAGAGCAGGCTTTCTTCTTCAAAGACCAGCCGGTCATGCTCGCTCCAGGCACGGAAATCGCGCTCATAGGCGATCATCGGCGCGCCTGCCTTCAGGGCCGCCCGCTCGATCATGTCAAAGGCTTCCGGCTCCTGCCTGCCGACGAGCACGGGCACGCCCGGCTTGATGATGCCCGCCTTTTCACCCGCAATCGCGCCCAGCGTATCGCCCAGATATTTCTGGTGATCAAAGCTGACCGGCGTGATGAGGGTGAGGACGGGTTTTGCGATGATGTTCGTCGCATCCAGCCGCCCGCCAAGCCCGACCTCCAGGATCAGCCGGTCGGCAGGTGTCTCTGCAAACAGCAGAAAGGCAGCCGCGGTCGTGGCCTCAAAGAACGTCAGCGGCGCACCGGCATTGGCCGCTTCCACGCGCGCAAGGGCGTCCAGAAGCCGCGCCTCATCCACCTCGCGGCCCGCCAGCACGATGCGCTCGGTAAAGCGCACCAGATGCGGCGAGGTATAGACATGGACGCGCTCGCCTGCGGCCTCGCACATGGCTTTCAGGAAGGCCGCCGTTGAACCCTTGCCGTTGGTGCCGGCGATATGGAGGGTCGGCGGAAGGCGGTCCTGCGGCTGCCCGAGGCGCGCCATCAGTGCGCGCATCCTGTCCAGCGACAGGTCTATCCCCGCCGGATGCAGGGTGGACAGCCGGGCAAGCGCGTCAGCAAGGCTCATGGATCGTGCGTCAGGCCGCCGGTGCGGGCACGTTCGCGGTGGCAGCCGGGCGCTTCAGCAGCGTGCGCAGGATATTGCCCAGCACCTTTGGCAGATCGCGGCGATGCACCACGCGGTCCACCATGCCCTTTTCGAGCAGGTATTCGGCGCGCTGGAAGCCTTCGGGCAGCTTCTCCCGGATGGTCTGCTCGATCACGCGCTGACCGGCAAAGCCGATGAGGGCGCCCGGCTCGGCCAGATGCACATCGCCCAGCATGGCGTAGGAGGCCGTGACCCCGCCGGTCGTCGGATCGGTCAGCACCACCACGTAGGGCAGCTTCGCCTCGCGCATCATTTCAACGCCAATGGTCGTGCGCGGCATCTGCATCAGGGAGAGGCACCCCTCCTGCATGCGCGCACCGCCAGCAGCGGTAAACACGACCAGCGGCGTGCGGCGCTCCACGGCCACTTCAGCGGCCTTGAGGAAGGATTCCCCCGCCGCCATGCCGAGCGATCCGCCCATGAAGGAAAAGTCCTGCACCAGCACGGTCGTCTCGATGCCCTGAATGCGGCCCACCGCAATCGCCATCGCATCCTCGCGGCCCGTCTTCTTGCGGGCAGCCGACAGGCGCGAGGCATAAGGCTTGTCGTCGCGGAATTTCAGCGGGTCCTTGGCAACTTCGGGAAGGGCAATCTCCTCCCATGTCGCATCGAAGGTGTAGCGCAGGCGTATCTCCGGCCCGATGCGCACATGATGCCCTGCAGGGGTCACGTGCAGACCTGCTTCAAGGTCCTTGTGGAACACCATCTCGCCGGAGAGCGGGCACTTCATCCAGAGATTTTCCGGCGTGTCGCGCTTGTCGAACATGCGCGAAACACCCGGAGGGGTGAGCTTGGAAAGCCAGTTCATTGAGTTGTCCCAGGCTGCCTGTATCGGGGATTATCGCGCATTATGCGTCGCTTGCGCCAGTTCTTTGGCCAGTTTTATCGCCCCGGCAACGCCAGTATCCGCCAGAGCGTCCACGATCGCCGAGCCGACGACCACCGCATCAGCGACTTTCGCGATCTCCGCGGCGCGCTCCGCCGTCTTCACGCCAAAGCCCACAGCGACCGGCAGTCCTGACGCCTTGCGGACGCGATCCACCGCCCCGGAGACCACTGCCGTCTGGCCAATCCCTGCGCCCGTAACCCCTGTGGTGGAGACATAATAGACAAAGCCGGACGTATTTCTAACCACCTGCGGCAGGCGGGCATCATCAGTCGTCGGGGTCGCAAGGCGGATGAGGGAAAGCCCTGCGCGCTCCATGGGCTCGCGTAAGGGCGCGTCTTCCTCAGGTGGCAGGTCAACGCAGATCACCCCGTCCGCTCCGGCGGCGGCAGCCGCATCGACAAAGGCCTGATAGCCAAAGGCGTGGAACGGGTTGGCATAGCCCATGATCACGACGGGCGTCGTGGCATTGGTCTTTCTGAAGTCCGCGATCAGGCCAATCACGCCGCGAAGCGTCATGCCGCTATCGAGGGCCCGCAGCGCCGCGCGCTGGATGGGGGGGCCGTCTGCCATCGGATCGGTGAACGGCGCGCCGAGCTCGATCACATCGGCCCCGGCCTCCACAAGGCCGTGCATGGCGGCAAGCGTGGTCGCGGCATCAGGATCGCCTGCCATCACATAGGCAACGAACCCGGCCTTGCCCTCAGATTTCAGGCGCGCAAACGTGTCGGAAAGACGTGTCATGGATGATCTTAGCTTCCCATATGAAACCCCGGACGCGCCATCGCGCGCTCCGGGGCTTGAATAACGCTTTATGCCTGACGGGCAAGGGGGCGGTGCGGGCTACTCCGCCGGGGTCTTGCGCTGGGCTTCCATAAAGGCGCGCAAGGCCGCATTGATGCGGGTCTGGTAGCCGCGCCCGCCCTGCTTGAAGAAAGCGAGCACGTCCCTGTCGAGCCGCACCGTCACCTGCTGCTTGCCATGGCCGCTATGCCAGACCGCATTGGCGAACTCCTCCTCGGTCCATTCAGGAATATCGGAGGTGTCAATCTGGTCATCGGGAATAGCCTCAATCTCGCGCAAACGCTCCTCGGAGATCGGGGGTATGTCCTCAAGTTTCATGCGGACGATGCGTCCCATCATAGATTCTCCTTTCGGCGCGTTTTGCTGGCCGCGCCGAGATTATCCGGACCCGCCCAGAGCGGTCAGTATGAATAACCGCAGCAATCACGCCACTCTTAAGCGGGCCGAGTATCTTCCACCGGACTTCTCCGCCTGGCCCTGTTCGAGCAGCGTGGCGTACGTAGTTGTCGGCGAAGACCAGCACCGCCTCTTCAAAGCTGATGCCGTGCTTTTCCCGGTTGGCGCGGTCTTTCGCCTCGTCCCATTCGAACTCCATCAGATGTAAC
>CAZCEG010000123.1:0-3774 GCA_964497275.1 uncultured Oceanicaulis sp. | reverse complement strand
CTACAAATGTCGTTACATTCAAGGCAACCAGTCACAGCTCCACGCCCAGTGCGCCCGCCACCGAGAACACGTCCTTGTCACCGCGCCCGCACATATTCATCAGGATCACGCCGTCAGGGCCAAGCTCTTTTGCTAGATCACGCACACGGGCAAGCGCGTGGGCGGGTTCCAACGCCGGGATAATGCCTTCAAGCTTTGAGCAGAGCTGGAACATGTCCAGCGCCTCGGCATCGGTGGCGTGGCGGTATTCGGCGCGGCCTGCATCGTGCAGGAAGGCGTGCTCCGGCCCGATGCCGGGATAGTCGAGCCCGGCCGAGATGGAGTGGCCCTCCACGATCTGGCCGTCCTCATCCTGTAGCAGATAGGTGCGGTTGCCATGCAGAATGCCCGGCTTGCCGCCATTGAGGCTGGCGGCGTGGTCGGGCGTATCGACACCCTTGCCAGCCGCCTCGACCCCGATCAGGCGCACAGCTTCGTCTTCGAGGAAGGGGTAAAACAGCCCCATCGCGTTCGATCCGCCGCCAATGCAGGCAACCGCCGCGTCGGGCAGGCGGCCAATGCGTTCGAGCATCTGCGCGCGTGCCTCGCGGCCTATCACGCTCTGGAAATCGCGCACCATCATCGGATAGGGGTGCGGGCCAGCGACCGTGCCGATCACGTAGAAGGTGTCGTCGGGGTTCGTCACCCAGTCGCGCAGCGCCTCGTTCATCGCATCCTTCAGCGTGCCGCGCCCTGAGGTGACGGCGTGCACCTTCGCGCCCAGCAGCTTCATGCGGAAGACGTTGGGCTTTTGCCGCTCCACGTCGGTTGCGCCCATATAGACCTCGCAGGGCAGGCCGAAGCGGGCCGCCACGGTGGCGGTGGCGACGCCATGCTGGCCTGCGCCGGTCTCTGCGATGATGCGCGTCTTGCCCATCAGGCGGGCGAGCAGCACCTGGCCCAGGCAGTTATTGATCTTGTGCGCGCCGGTATGATTGAGCTCGTCGCGCTTGAACCAGATCTGTGCCCCGCCAAAGGCTTCGGTCAGGCGCTCGGCGAAATAGAGCGGGCTCGGACGCCCCACGAAATCGCGCGCGAAATCTTCCAGCTCCTTCACGAAGGCAGGGTCGTCCTTCCACTTCGCATAGGCCTGTTCCAGCGCCAGGATGTTGGGCATCAGCGTCTCGGCCACGAACCGCCCGCCATAGGCCCCGAACAGGCCGTTGGCATCAGGAAACTGGGAAAAGGCATTGGGCTGGGTCATGGCTGGCTTCGCTTGGCTGGAAGAAGAGGGCTCTGATCTAGAACGGGACAGGGCCAGAGGGAAGCCGGGAGTGTGTCTGTTTGCCCTCGTCCTTCGAGACGTTCGCTTCGCTCACCCTCAGGATGAGGGCAAACTATTGAACTTCCTCATGCTGAGGAGCAGCGTCAGCTGCGTCTCGAAGCACGTATGAACGCCGCGATTCTGCCGATATCCTTCACGCCCGGCGCAGCTTCCACGCCCGACACCGTATCGACCACACGCGCGCCGGATGCGGCGATGGCATCGGCGACATTGTCTGGGTTAAGCCCGCCTGCCAGGATGAAGGGGGCAGCCTCAAAGCCTTTGACGAGGCTGTAATCATAGCCCGCGCCCCAGCCGCCCGGCCGGTCCGCGCCTGCGGGCGGTTTGGCATCAAAGAGAATGGCGTCGGCAAACCCGGCATAGCGGCGCGCGCGGGCCACATCCTCGCTGCTGGCGACCGGCACCGCCTTCCACACCCCCTCAGCCGCATAGTTCTTTGCATCAAGGCAGCGCTCCGGGCTTTCGCCCCCATGCAGCTGGATGATGTCGGGGCGCAGCACCCGCAACACCTCGCCCAGCAGCACATCATCGGGATCGACCAGCACGGCAACAGATCTGGCAGAGCCTTTGAGGGCCGCGAGCTCTGCCGCCCTTTGCAAGCTCACCGCGCGCGGGCTCCTGGGGAAGATGATGAAGCCGAGATAATCGGCCCCCGCCTCAACGGCGGCGCGCACCGAGGCCGCGTCACTCATTCCGCAGATTTTTACGAGCATGGTCATGGGGCGCTGAACTAGCGCGGCGCCCCGTGCCTGCCAAGCGGGCTATTTCTTCAACAGGTCCCGGATCTCTTCCAGCAGCACCTCGGAGCGCGGCGATGCGGGCGGCTCCGCCGGTTTGGCCTCTTCCTTCGCCTGCAGCCGGTTCATGCCGCGGATCAGGATGAAGAGCGCGAAGGCGACGATCACGAAGCTGATCACCGCGTTGATGAAGATGCCATAATTGATGGTGGCAGCGCCTGCCTCACGGGCGGCGGCAAGGCTCGCATACTCCTCGCCATTGAGCGCGATGAAGAGGTTGGAGAAGTCCACCCCGCCCATCAGAAGCCCGATCGGCGGCATCAGGATATCGTTCACCAGCGAGGAGACGATGGTGGAGAAGGCGCCGCCCAGAATGAAGCCGACCGCAAGGTCGACTACATTGCCGCGCATGGCAAATTTCTTGAATTCATTGAGCATGATGAAGCCCTCCCGGCTGCGGATGGGAGGAGCCTAGGACGATTACAGGCGCTTGCCTACTTCTTCCCGTCGACCCGCTCTCGCAATTCCTTGCCGGTCTTGAAGAAGGGCACGTGCTTTTCCTTCACCGTCACGCTGTCGCCGGTGCGCGGGTTGCGGCCCTGACGCGGCGGGCGGTTGCGCACCGAGAAAGCGCCAAACCCGCGCAGCTCCACGCGTTCGCCGCGCTCGAGCGCCTGGGTGATCTCTTCAAACACCGTGTTGACGACACGCTCTACATCGCGCTGGAACAGGTGCGGATTGGCCGCCGCCAGTTTCTCGATCAGTTCAGACTTGATCATGAATACGCCCCCGTGAAACCGAAGTGCTGAACCTTGCGGCGGGCAAGGCCCAAGGTCAATTGCCCGATGGGGAAAAATGTCTGCCCCGCAAGCAAAAGGCCGGGCATCGCTGCCCGGCCTCCGCCATATCGGTGATGGGGTGGCGGCGAACCGCCACGCACACCTTAGTCTTTCTTCTTGTCCTGCTCTTTGAGGGCAGCACCGAGAATGTCGCCGAGCGAGGCGCCCGATTCCGAAGAACCATACTGCTCGACCGCTTCCTTCTCCTCGGCCATTTCAAGGGCCTTGATGGAGACGGATACGCGGCGGGCCGCCTTGTCGACATTGGTGATGCGCGCATCCACCTTGTCGCCGACAGAGAAGCGCTCGGGGCGCTGCTCGCCACGGTCACGCGACAGGTCGGACTTGCGGATGAAGCCTTTCATCTGACCGCCATCGCCGAAGCTCACCTCGATGCCGCCGGTGGTGATCTCGGTGACGGTGCAGGTCACGGTCTCGCCACGCTTGAAGCCGCCTTCGGATTCCATCGGGTCGCCAGCGAGCTGCTTGATGCCGAGCGAGACGCGCTCTTTCTCGACGTCCACGTCCAGCACCTTGGCTTCGACGATATCGCCCTTGTTGAAGTCCTTGATGGCTTCGTCGCCGGACCGGTCCCAGTCGATGTCGGACAGGTGGACCATGCCGTCAATCTCTTCGCCAACGCCGACGAACAGGCCGAACTCGGTGATGTTCTTCACTTCGCCCTTCACGACCGTGCCGGCCGGGTGGGTTTCAGCGAAGACTTCCCACGGATTGCGCTGGGTCTGCTTGATGCCAAGCGAGATGCGGCG
This sequence comes from uncultured Oceanicaulis sp., assembly GCA_964497275.1. GTDB lineage: Bacteria > Pseudomonadota > Alphaproteobacteria > Caulobacterales > Maricaulaceae > Glycocaulis. Next base: position 104 of record CAZCEG010000123.1, on the reverse strand, counting down.
CTTTTCCTCGTCCACGTCCAGCACCATGACGGTGACTTCCTGGGAGGTGGAGACGATCTTGCCGGGGTGGATGTTCTTCTTGGTCCAGCTCATCTCGGAGACGT
>CAZCEG010000122.1:0-6991 GCA_964497275.1 uncultured Oceanicaulis sp. | reverse complement strand
GCGCGACGCCGGAGATAAACGCGCACCTGCTCAAATATGACAGCGTGCACGGCCGCTATCCGGGCGAAATCGCCCTGTTTGACGATGGCTTTGACGCTGGCTTTGGCAAGATCACCAAGGTCTCAAACCGCGATCCGCTGCAATTGCCGTGGAAAGAGCTGGGCATAGACATCGTTCTGGAATGCACCGGCAAGTTCAATGACAAGGCGAGCGCCTCTGCCCACCTGACCTCCGGCGCAAAGCGCGTGCTCTGCTCGGCCCCTGCCAAGAACGCCGACAAGACAATCGTTTACGGCGTCAATCACGCAAGCCTCACCGCAGACGACATCATCGTTTCCAATGCCTCGTGCACCACGAACGGGCTCGCGCCGGTGGCCAAGGTGCTCAACGATGCCATCGGCATCGAGCACGGGCACATGACGACGATCCACGCCTATACCGGCGACCAGCCGACGCTGGACCGCAATCACAAGGATTTGCACCGCGCCCGCGCAGCCGCCATGTCGATGGTGCCCACCACGACCGGCGCGGCCAAAGCCGTGGGCGAGGTTCTGCCTGAGTTGAAAGGCCGCCTTGATGGCTCTGCCATCCGTGTGCCCACTCCCAACGTGTCGGTGATCGATCTGGTGTTCACACCGGGCCGCGAGACCAGCGCTGAAGAGATCAATGCCGCCATCCGCGCAGCGGCCGACGGTCCGATGAAGGGCGTGCTCGGCTATGACAGCCTGCCGCTCGTCTCCATCGACTATAATCACGATCCGCGCTCCTCGATCGTCGCCATAGACAAGACCAATGTCATCGGCGGCAAGCTCGCCCGCGTGATGACGTGGTATGACAATGAGTGGGGCTTTGCCTGCCGCATGATCGACACCGCTGTGGCCATGGGCCGTCTTCTGTAGGGATCAGGACCTGACCATGAGCGACGGCGCAATCTCCCGCCTCCAGGACGCAGACGTTTCAGGCAAACGCGTACTCGTGCGCGTGGACTTCAACGTGCCGATGGCGGACGGCAGGGTAAGCGATGACACGCGCCTGCAGGCTGCCCTGCCGACCATCCAGCACCTCATTGAGAATGGCGCGAAGGTCATCCTGCTGGCTCATTTCGGCCGTCCCAAGGGCAAGGCCGACCCTGCCCAGAGTCTCAAGCCTGTCGTAAAGCCGCTTGCCGACCTTTTGGGCGAGCCGGTGACGTTTGCCGCCGACTGCGTGGGCAAGGCTGCCGACAAGGCGGTGGCGGATCTGAAAGATGGCGGCGTGCTGCTTCTGGAAAACACCCGCTTCCACGCAGGCAAGGAAGCCAATGATCCCGCCTTTGCCGGTCAGCTGGCAGCGCTGGGCGATATCTACGTCAATGACGCTTTCTCTGCCGCACACCGGGCTCATGCCTCCACCGAGGGCGTGGCGCACATGCTTCCCGCTTTTGCCGGTCTTTCGCTTCAGCGCGAAATCGACCATGTAACGGCAGCGCTGGAAAACCCCCAGCGGCCGCTGCTGGCGATTGTGGGCGGGGCGAAGGTCTCCACCAAGATCGACCTTCTGATGAACCTCGTCACCAAGGTGAACCAGCTTTTCGTCGGCGGGGCGATGGCCAATACCTTCCTCGCCGCCAGGGGCGTCGATATCGGCAAGAGCCTGCACGAGCCGGATCTGCTCTCCACCGCGCGCGAGATCATCGCTGCGGCAGAAAAATCCGGCTGCCAGCTCATCCTGCCGGTGGATGTGGTGGTCGCGCGTGAGCTGAAAGCGAAAGCCGCGCGCCGCGTCGCCGGGCTCGACGAGATCGCCCGTGACGAGATGATCCTGGATTGCGGGCCGGAAACCATTGATGCGCTGGCCGACACTATTGCCGATGCGAAGACGCTGGTCTGGAACGGACCACTGGGCGCCTTCGAGATGACGCCGTTCGATACCGGCACGGTCGAAGCTGCCCGCTTTGCCGCCGAGCAGGTGAAGGCGAACGGCCTTGTGGCGGTAGCAGGCGGCGGCGACACCGTTGCCGCGCTCAATCACGCCAAGGTGGCCGACGATTTCACCTTCGTGTCGACCGCGGGCGGTGCCTTTCTGGAATGGCTTGAAGGAAAGCCCCTTCCGGGCATTGAGGTTTTGCGGCAAAAGGCACCTGAGGATACAGGCGTCATCGCGGATGACGCAGGCGAAGTCTGACAGTTTGATCTCAAGGGGAACAGTTTGATGGATATTGATGCGCTTTACGAAACCGCGATGCGCATGGTTGCGCCCGGCAAGGGGATCCTCGCTGCGGACGAGTCCACCAGCACGATCAAGAAGCGGTTCGACACCATCAAGCTGACCTCCACCGAGGATGCGCGCCGCGACTGGCGCGAGATGCTGTTCCGCACCGAGCCAGCCATGTCCGAGCGCATTTCCGGTGTGATCCTCTATGATGAGACCATCCGCCAGAAGGCCAAGGACGGCACGCCGCTGGTTGAGCTGATCGCGAAATCGGGCGCAGTGCCGGGCATCAAGGTCGATGCAGGCGCCAAGCCGCTAGCCGGTGCGCCGGGCGAGATGATCACGGAAGGGCTGGACGGGCTGCGTACGCGCCTTGCCGAATATTACGCGCTTGGCGCCCGCTTTGCGAAATGGCGCGCCGTCATCAATATCGGCACCAAGGGCGATGAGAGCGTGCCGTCGCAATACTGCGTGAACGCCAATGCCCATGCGCTCGCCCGCTATGCCATGCTGTGCCAGGAAGCGAACATCGTTCCCATCGTGGAGCCGGAAGTCATCATGGACGGCGATCACGATATCGACCGCTGCTATGAGGTGACCGAGTTTGCGCTCAAACGCCTCTATGCTGAGCTGTTTGAACAGGGCGTGGTGCTGGAAGGCACGATCCTGAAGCCCAACATGGTCATCTCCGGCACGCACAGCCCCCGGCAGGCGAGCCGCGAGGAAGTCGCCGAGATGACGGTGCAGTGCCTGATGAACTGCGTGCCCGCCGCCGTGCCCGGCATCGCCTTCCTGTCAGGCGGGCAGTCCGATGTGGACGCCACCGCCCACCTTCACATCATGAATGCGGGCTTTGACCTGCCCTGGCCGCTGACCTTCTCCTATGGCCGCGCGCTGCAGGCAGCGCCGCTGGAAGCCTGGGGCGGCAAGAATGTCGAGGCCGGGCAAAAAGCCTTCAATCACCGCGCCCGCATGAACGGCCTTGCCGCACTCGGCGAGTGGGATGAGGGTCTGGAGGGGTAGGCGAACGCTTATCGGTTTTCGTCTATTGCCCTCTCGGAACGTCTTGTGTCCGGCGTTTTATTGTCAGAATCTCTGGCGCTCGCCGGAGGTTTACCTAAATGCAGGCACCACCTTCGAATGCCGCAGACTTTGATCGCCTTTCGTCCGCAGTGGCGTGGATTTGTGCTGTCGCCATACTGGTGACCGCTGCCGCGTGGTACTGGCTGGTCACGCTGACCATTCTTCTCGTTTTCCCGGTCTTGCTGCTAGCCGTAGGAATCGGGCTGGCCTTCATCCTGTCGGGCTGGTCACTGATCAGGCGAGGCAAATGGCGTCCTGTCGCGGCACTGACTGTGTCCATGGCAACCGCCATGCTGATACCGTTTTCGACCGTGGCAATGCATGTCGACTTCCATATCAATCGTCGCGCCATGTTGACCGTAGTTTCCGAGCTGAGCGCTGCGGATCAACGTCCTGATGGACAGCAAGCGCCGGAGTTCTTTTTTTCCGTACCGGGACCGGCATCTGGAGGCGAAGCCTTTGTCTTCGTCTCAGGTGAATGCCGGGCAGTGTTTTTCCCGACCTTTTGGGGAATCCCCGACGGCGCGGCGGGATTTCTTTACGCACCCGACTGCTTCAACCCGGAGACTTTTCCCGGAGGCCGGTTCGGCGTACGTCAGTGGAATGTCCGCTCCCTTGGTCAGGACTGGTGGCGGATTGGTGGGACGTGAAGCAGGTACTAGCCGATCTAACCCGCACTCGGCCGCGATAAGGCGGGGGATTACCATCACTACAGCTGAGACGGTTGGCGCGCGGCGTCGACCAGAGCCGTTCAAGGCTTCTTCCGCTTGCATCACAAACCATGTAACGAGCACTCCGATGTCCCGCTGCCAGCTTTACCTCATCACCCCGCCGCGCATTGATGCGGGCTTTGCGTCCCTGCTTGATGCGGTGCTGGCCGAGAACGTGGCGAGCGTTCTGCAGATCCGGCTGAAGGATCACGCCGAGAACCAGTTGCCGGGCCTCGTCCCGCCGCTGGTAAAGGCCGCGAAGCGTCATGGCGTTACCGTGCTGATGAATGACCGGCCAGACCTTGCTGTGCACTTCGGCATGGACGGGGTGCATATCGGTCAGGAGGACGCGCCCTATGCTGAAGCGCGTGCCGCCGTGGGCAAGACCGGCATTGTGGGTGTCACCTGTCATGACAGCCGCCACCTCGCGATGACGGCGGCAGAGCGCGGCGCGGACTATGTCGCGTTCGGCGCGATGTACACAACTGCCACGAAATCGCCCAAGGCATCGGCTTCTCCTGATATTATCGAGTGGTGGAGCGAGCTTTTCGAGGTCCCATGCGTGGCAATTGGTGGAATAACGGCGGAGAATGCGGCGCCGGTGATCGAGGCGGGCGCGGACTTCATCGCGGTCTCGTCGGGCGTGTGGGCGCACAAGGACGGGCCCGTAGCCGCCGTCAGGGCCTTCTCGCAGCTCTTGGGCTCTTAAGCCTTCTTGCCTTTCCCGCCCATGCGCAGGAAATGCCCGGCCCGCCTCTGCCGCCGGGTCTGACGGCCGAGGTCGAGCGTGACCGCTCCGGCGAGGCGGTCGAGGAACGCTCCCTCTCAGATCAGGCCATGGCGCGCGCCTCTGCCGCCTACATCACCGGCGATTATGCCAGCGCGCGCATCCACGCGGAACGTGCCGCCGTGGCGGGCGAGCCGCGCGGCGCGACGCTTGTGGGCCACATCCTGCTGCACGGGCTGGAGGGGCGCAGCGACGAGGCTGCTGCCGTGCGCTGGTTCCGGCGCGCCGCCGAGCAGGACGAGATCGACGCCATGGTGGTTCTCGCCAGGCTGGCACGCGAAGGGCGCGGCGGGCTGGAAACCCATCAGGCGCGCGGATTCCTGAGCGATGCGGCCGAGACCGGCGATGCCCGCGCGGCCTATGAGTACAGTCTTTTCCTGATGGAAGAGGGCGATCCGGGCATGGCCTCCATCGCGCTAGACTGGCTGCGCCTCTCCGCCGAGGCGGGCTATGCGCAGGCGGTCGCCGCCTATGCCGGGGCGCTGGATGACTGGATTCACGGGCCGAACGACCCTGCCCTTGCCCGCCCCTGGTATATCCGCGCCGCCGAAGAGGGCGATGCGGCCTCCGCTGCCATTGCCGGCATCATGCTCCTGACCGGGGAAGGCGGACCGGCAGACGCCGCGCAGGGACGCAGGCTTTTGCGCACGGCTGCAGAGATGGGGCTGGCCAGCGCCATGGGCGATTATGCCCTCCTCCTCATGCAGGACGCAGAGGAGGCCGGCGAAGGCTTTGAACAGGCAGCCGCGTGGGCTCAGCGCGGGGCGGAAGCTGGCGATGCGCAGGCCCAGTTCCTCTACGCCTATGCACTGGCGACGGGGCAGGGCGCGGTGCGCGACCTTGAGCGCGCCTATGTCTGGGTGCGCAGGGCAGGTTATCCCCGGGAGGGGAGCCTTGAAGACGACGCCCAGCGCCAGCGCCTCGAAGCGGCTCTGGAGGAGGTTTTCCCAGAGGAAACGCTCGACCGGCTGGAGGCGGAAGCCATCGCCGGAATGGCCGACCGGTTGCGGCTTAATCCTCGCCCCTGACTGGCGGGGCCATACTCCCCCTCGATCAGAGATGCGGGAGAGAGATGATGGCCAGCCGGTTTACGCAAGCCTTGGAGCACGTGCTGCAATGGGAGGGCGGCTATGTCGACCACCCGGATGATCCCGGCGGCGCGACCAATATGGGCATCACGCTGGCCACCCTGCAAAGCTGGCGCGGGCGCATCGTGACCAGAGCCGATGTGAAAGCACTCACCCCGGCAGAAGCGGGCGAGATCTACAAGGCGCGCTACTGGGATCAATGCCGCTGTGATGAGCTGCCAGAGGGCGTGGACACAATCGTCTTTGATGCCGCCGTCAATCACGGGGCCGGGCGCGCCGCGCGCCTGCTGCAGGAAGCCCTCAATGTCACGTCAGATGGCCGCATCGGGCCGATCACGCTTGCTGCCGCCAGACGGGCGGACCCGCGCGCGCTCGTGAGCGAAATCGCCGCCCGCCGCATGCTGCTCTATGGCAGCCTTGCCCATTTCCGCACATTCGGCCTTGGCTGGTCACGCCGGTTGATGGCGACGGTGGTGGGGGCAGTGGGATAGGAACGGGCTCGCCAGCACCCCACGCGCGATTGACGCGGCTAAATGACCAGAAAGATGCAACTTGAAGGCGTTCGCTGATCGCGGCATTGTTCTGCTTTGGGGGGATTTCTCATGCATCTCGAACTCATCTTGCTTGCCGGACTGACCACGATCATGGCGGCCACGGGCCACTCGCAGGCCGTCCCCGAACCGGAAGTGCGGCCGGTATTCTGTACCGTTAGGTGGGAGATGGATGAGAGGCGGCGTCGGCTAGACCGGTTCTATCTCCTGTGTCCGCGCTCGGTGCCTGAGCCGGACGCTCTTCAGGCTTACGCGGATAGCGTGATGTCAGCCCTGCCATCGCCCTTGCCTTTGCAATTTCAGCGAGGCTTGACGCCAATCGACTACGTCCCGTTCAACTGGACGGAGTCCGGCTGGACTATGGTGGAGCCCGCCGTCATTGTTCAGGCGATACCCCGGATCACGCGGCCGCAGGAAGTTGAAGGCCGGTGCGACTACACCGTGATGATCGGGCGGCGCGGCGAAGCACGGCAGATCGATGTTCAGTGCCAGGGGTTCGATCGGGAAGGCGTGGCGCATCGGGCGAACGACTACGTCCGCTCTGTCAGAAGCGCACTGCAGCAGTTCAGATGGGTACATGAC
>CAZCEG010000121.1:0-7021 GCA_964497275.1 uncultured Oceanicaulis sp. | reverse complement strand
GTCAGCGTAATAGTGCGCCTTGTCGCCCATGAAGGGCACGGCGCTCATCATCTCCACACCGCCTGCGAGGCGGAGGTGATAATCACCGCGCGCCGCCGCTTCGCTCGCCGCCATGCCAACGGCTGTAAGCCCGGAGACACAGTAATTATTGATCGTCAGCGCGCGCACCGCATCGGGCAGTCCGGCGTGGAGCCGGGTGACCAGCGCCAGATGCCCGCCCTGCGCCCCTATCTGGCCCACACAGCCCAGCGTGAGGCTCGCCGCACCCGACACCGCCTGCGCCCCGTTACGGCCCTCCAGCGCGCGTACAAGCGCCGTTGTGAGGGCGTGGGGTGCTAGGCTTGCCAGCTTGCCCTCAGGGCCTGCCTTGCCACGCGGAGAACGGACAGCGTCATAGATGAAGGTCTGGGTCATGGAGGCTACTTTCAGAACATTCAGAACCGTGCGTCATTCCGGAGGAGCGAAGCGACATCCGGAACCCAGCGTTCTCATGGCTTTTCTGGGTTCCGGATAACGCCTTGCGGCGTTTCCGGAATGACGCGGAAAAGGTCGGCGGCGCTAGACCCCGATCACGAAGGACACATTCGCCGTACCGGAGCCGCCGACATTGTAGGTGGCAAAGGTCTTGGCGCCCTCCACCTGCATATCGCCTGCCCAGCCCGACGTCTGGCGCGCCGCATCGAGCGCCATGCGTACGCCCGTAGCGCCGACAGGATGACCAAGCCCGATCAGCCCGCCAGACGGATTGACCGGCACGGCCCCGCCGCGCGCGATGACACCCTGCTCTACCGCCTTCCAGCCCTCGCCGGGCGCGGTAAGGCCGAAATGCTCGATGGCCATGTATTCGGTGATGGAAAAGCAGTCATGCGTCTCGATCCCGTCTAGCTCGTCAGGCCCCGAGATACCGGCGCGCGCATAGGCATCAGTGATGGCCTTGCGCGTCCATGGCAGGGCGTAGCCGCCCTCCTTGCGTGACTTTTCCAGCTTGGCATCCATCAGTAGCGGCGCGGTGGTATGGCCCCAGCCCTTGATGCGGGGAATGTCGGCGAGATCGAGCCCGCGCTTTGCCACGTATTCACGCGCCGTTTTCTCCCCCGCAAGTACGATCACCGCAGCGCCATCGGTCACCTGCCCGCAATCGGATTTGCGCATCCAGCCCTCAATGACGGGATTGGCGTTATCATCCTGAGCAAAGCTGCCCTCGCCGAACTGCCAGGCCCGCGTCTGGGCATTCGGATTGCGCTTGGCATTGTCGAAATTGATTTTCGAGATCGCGGCGAGATGCTCGTATTTCAGCCCGTAGCGGCGGTCATATTCCTCCGCCAGATCGGAGAACATGGCAGGCCAGAGATAGCGCGCGCGCAGCGCTTCGCGCCCTGCCCAGGCTGCGCTGCCGAGATATTGCGCCGCTGTCTCGCCCGGCACATTGCGCATCATCTCCACGCCCACGACTGCAACCGTGTCGTAATGGCCGGCAAGAATGTCGCTCATCGCGGCAAGGATCGCCATGGAACCTGAGGCGCAAGCGGCCTCATGGCGGCTGGTGGGCTTGCCCTCAAAGCCCGGATCGACATGGCCCATCATGCCGCCGAGCAGGCCCTGCCCGCAGAACAGCTCACCGGCAAAATTGCCCACATGCACCGCGTCGATATCTGCCGCTTCGAGATTGGCATCGTCCAGCGCGGCGTGCGTGGTGTCAGCGATCAGGTCGAACAGGGTGTGGTCGGCGCGCGTCCAGTTGATAGCAAAATCGCTCTGCGCGCCGCCAAGGATGAAGACGGGCTTGCTCATGCGCCCTGTTCCTTTGCCATCTCGACGAGCCGCCAGCGCAATACCTTGTTCAGCGGATTACGCGGCAGTGCGTCCACCAGGATCATCTTCTCTGGCAGTTTGAAGTTCGCGATTTCCTTCGATTTGAGGAAGTCGACAATGTCTTCCAGCGTGATCGTCTGGCCATCAGCCGGCACGGCAGCGACCCAGATACGCTCTCCCATCACCTCGTCCGGCATGCCGAAAACGGCAGCCTCCTTGAGCTTGGGGTGGCCTTCCATCAGCGTGTCGAGCTCGGCAGCGGAGATGTTGACCCCGCCGCGGATGATGATGTCCTTGGCGCGCCCGCGGAAGAGCAGGAAGTTCTCGTCATCGGGCGAAATCTGGAACAGATCGCCGGTGCGGAAATAGCCATCTGCATCAAAGACCTGCGCGAGCTCCTCGGCGCTGGAGCCCCAATAGCCCTCAAACACGGACGGCCCCTTCACCAGAAGCTCGCCATCCTCGCCGGGGCCGGTCACCTCCTTGCCGGTTTCGATGGAGACGAGCTTGGTCTTCATGCGTGCATGCATGGGGTTGGCGAAGCTTGCCCTTGCGTGGCCAAAGCGCGGGAAGGCCGTTGCGCGCATGGCCGTGTCGGGCACGTCCTCGGGGCCGGAGCAGAGCGAAATGCCCTCATTGGAGCCGAAGAGATTGACGATCTCCACGCCGCGCGCCTTCCAGCCCGAGACCATGAATTCCGACAGCGGGGCAGAGCCCGACCCGATCACGCGCAAGGCCGAGAGATCAAACTGATCCAGCAGGCCTTCCTGCTTGAGGAGGATGGTGAGCACGGCAGGCGGCGCGATGGTAGCCGTCACCTTCTCCGTCACCAGCTGTTTCAGGAAGACCGGCAGCTCGAACGGGTGGTGCAGGACCAGCGTGCCCTCGCAGGTCAGCCAGGAGGCGAACATGCCGCCAATCGCCGCCATATTCGTCATCGGGAAGGGGTTGAGCAGCACTTCATGCTGTTTCAGCGCCATGCCGTGGAAGGTCGCAGGCGCAATCGCCAGCCAGTGATTGTGAGAGCGCGGCACGCCTTTTGGCACGCCTGTGGTGCCGGACGTCCAGCAGATGGTGAAGCAGTCATCGGCCTCACCAGCACGCTTGGTGGCAGAGCCGCCAAGCCCGAACGGGCCTTTCTTGAGCTTCGCGTTCGCGATTTCAGCAGAGAAATCGACCAGCCCCTCGCCGCCCCCATCCATGGAGAGGACGATGGCGCGATCACCGGCCACCGCCTTGCAGGCTTTGGCCAGTTCGCGGTCCTTGAAACGGGCGCTGGCGAGGAAGGCGCGCGGGCGCACGCTTTCCAGCGCATGACGCAGCTCGTGACCGGAATACTGGACGGGCACGGGGCTGAGGATCACGCCGAGCTTCGCGCAGGCGAGATAGATCGAGAGCGTGTCGACCACGTTGGGCATCTGCATGACCACACGGTCGCCTTTGACGAGGCCTTGCGCAGCCAGCGCCGCCGCCGTGCGCTCTGCCTCGTCGGTCAGCTCTTTCCAGCTCAGGCGGCGCGGGGCTGCACCGGTCAGCGCTTCACGGTCTGGCGGATCGCTGGCGGCAATGGCTTCAGGGCGTTTGGCCGCCACGCGCATGAACACGTCATGGAAGGTGTCATCGCCCCACCAGCCCGCTTTGCGGTATTCGGCGATCTTCTTTGGCGGTGCAAGCTTCATGGCGACAGGCCTCCCCGTATTGTTTGTGTTGGGCATGACAACAAGACCCGCGTGCGCCTCGTTCACCGGGCGCACTTCGGGCCTTGCATTAATCTGGCAGGCTAAAGGCTTTTACGCCCAGCCCATTTCCGTTCCGGGCACCCAGGTGGAGTGGAACCCGGCAGGCACGCGCGAGGGCAGGATCACGCGGGCCACCGGCCCTTTTTCCAGATCCTTCGCATCGATGATGTGGCACTCCGACTGGCCGTCTTCCTCATTGGTAATGAAGGTGATGAGATAGCCATCATCCTCATCGCCATTGCCGTTGAGGCGCGGCGCGAACGGGCTTTCAGACCCGTACCAGCCTTTCTTGAATTTCAGGCTCTGGGACGAACCGGTTTTCGTGTCGAACTTGATCAGTCCGTCAAACACCATCGTCTCGCGATTGAGCGGGATGGAGACATGGTAGGAGAAGCGCGATTTGCGCCCGGCCACGGCCATATTGACGGTCGGGAATTCGGCATTGCGGTCGTCCAGCCATTCCTCCCGCGTCTCGCCGGTCTTCAGATTGAATTTCCAGCGGTGGAAGCGCGCTTTCAGCAACAGGAACGCCATCATGCGCGAATACATGCCCTGACCCGGCATGGAGGGCGGGCACGGCTCGGTAACCCGGCAGCCCTCCATGATGATCCAGTCGCCTTCCTCCCAGGAATTGGTGACGTGGTAGATGTAGCAGGGCTCGGCCTCGAACCAGCGCACATCGCCTTCCTTGCCGTATTTCGGGATCACGCCGAAGCGCGAGGGCAGGTCGGGATAGAAAGTCACCTTGTGGATGCCGCGCGGCAGAAGCTCAGGGTCCCAGAACAGCGGCAGATCGTGCAGGATCGCGTAATTCTCCGTCATCGCCATGTCGTGCGGCAGGCGCGGGCCCGGCACGTCGATGGGGACATTGCGGATCATCTGCCCCTCGCGCGAGACCACGTGATAGGTCATGTAGGGCGGCTTGGTATTGTAATCGAAGAAGAAGAGCTCGCCGGTCACGGGATCGGTCTTGGCATGGGCGGAGACCTGACGGGTCAGCGCGCCGCCCCAGGTCTGCTCGCCCAGCGTCTCGCCGGTCGCCGGATCAAGGCGGACAGGCACGCCCGCCTGATACCACAGCGCCAGCACCTCGCCATTATGGAGGATGAGGTCGGTATTGCCCGAATCCTTCAGCCAGCCATCAGAGCCCGCACCCGGAGGGGCATTGGGATCAGGATGGCCCATATAGCCCGGCCATTGCTCTTCGCCCCTTGCGGCATTGGCATTGAAATGGGCGGTGCGCACAAAGCGCGAGCGATAGCTCGCCTTGCCGTCCTTGAACGCGATGGTGTGGACCATGCCGTCACCATCAAACCAGTGATGCTTGGATTTGGGCGCATAGACCTGGTTCGGCCCGTTGCGCATATAGGCGCCGCACAGATCGGCCGGGATTTCCCCGATGACTTTCAGCTCATTGGCCGTGGTCTCATGGGCGACCGGCGCGTAGAGACCGCGCAGGTAAGCGTTGTCGATCTGCGAGAGCCAGGAGGGCGCATCGCGCTCCATACGGCGGCCAGACTCATGCACCGGGGCGTTCATCGCGGGCACTCCTTTCCAGAACTATCGCCGCACCATTGGCGCGCGGCTCATCGGTTTCGTATTCACGCGTCAGGCGGGCGACAATCTCGCGCAAGGGCTCAATGGCCTTTACAGACCCGACGCCCTGGCCCGCCGACCACACATCCTTCCAGCCTTTGAGGATTTTTGAGGGGTCATCGAACTGGACCTTGCCCTTGTCAGGCAGGTTTTCAGGATCAAGGCCGGAGCGTTTGAGGCTCTCTTTCAGCCAGCTGGCCGGCACGCCGGTCACCGAAGCGGAGACCACCAGATCGGACGGCCCGGCGCGCACCACCATGTCCTTGTATTCGGCCTGCGCGAGGCTTTCCTCAGCGGTGATGAAGGCGGTGCCCATATAGGCAAGGTCTGCACCCATGGCCTCTGCCGCGCGTATGCCGCGCCCTGTCGAGATGCCGCCTGCCACGGCGATATAGCCATCAAAGAAACCGCGCACGGCCTCGATGAAGGCGATATTGGCAATCGTTCCGGTATGTCCGCCCGCGCCCGCACAGACCAGCACCAGCCCGTCCACGCCGGTAGCCGCAGCCTTGGCGGCAAACTCCACCGAGTTCACATCGGCAAACACCAGCCCGCCATAGCTGTGCACGGCTTCGACCACGCGGTGCGGCCCGCCAAGGGCGGTAATGACGATGGGCGGCTTATACCGCTTCACCAGCTCCAGCTCCGCATCGAAGCGCGGATAGGAGGAGTGGCAGATCATGTTATAGGCCCAGGGCGCGTCATCCTCGTCCAGCGCGGACGTGATGGTCTGCATCCAGGCTTCAAGGTCTTCAATGGTGCGGCAGTTCGGGCCGGGAAACGAGCCGATCACGCCCGCCTTGCAGGCCGCCAGCACCATGTCAGGGCCGGAGACGAGAAACATCGGCGCAGCCACCAGCGGAAGGCGCAGATTGTGGGTAATGTGAGGGGGCAAGCGGCTCAAGAGCAGGTTTCCACGTCTTCCGGACTAGTCACTTTGTTAGCGAAACTCACTCTAGCCGGTTTCGTACCCCACCTCAACCCCCATGGGCGTTTGCGAAACGCCTTTTCATCGGGTCTAGTGCGGGCATGAGCACAGACCTCAAGCAGATGATTCAGAACAATCCTGTCTCCCACGCCATGGACGTGGTGGGCGAGGCGTGGACCATGCTGATCCTGCGGGAGGCGTTCCGGGGAGCGCGCCGCTTTGATGACTGGCTGGAGCGGCTGGCTATCGCCCGCTCGGTGCTGGCGCGCCGGCTGAAGACGCTAACCGAGGCAGGTCTTCTGGAGCGCCGCCAGTATCAGGCCCGCCCGCCGCGCGACGAGTATGTGCTGACGGCCATGGGGCGCGATCTCTATGGCGTGGCGATCATGCTGATTCTCTGGGAGCAGGACTGGTCGCCGCGCACCGATCCTGCCCGCGCGATCCGCCTGATGGCGCGCGATGGCTCAGGTCCGATTGAGCCGGTCATGGCGGGCGAAGACCCAACAAAGCCAATCATGCCCGGCGATGTCATGCCCCGCCCCGGCCCCGTTCCCGGCAGGGCGCCCGCCCTGAAGGAGATGCGCCGGCGCAAGGTGCAGCCTGCCATGCGGGCCAGCGGCAAGCCGGTCGAGCTCGGCATCGAGCTCTTCGGGGATTACTGGACCAATCTGGTGCTGGCCGCCTGCTTTTACCGCATCCGGCGCTATGACGATTTCCTGAAAAATCTGGATGTCTCGACCAGCGTTCTGGCAGACCGGCTCGACGGGCTGGTGGCGCACGGCATCCTGAAGCGCAAGCTATACCAGAAGCGCCCCGACCGGTTTGAATACGTGCTGACCGATATGGGCCGCGCGCTCTATCCCACCGTGCTCGCCTTCTTTGCGTGGGGCGCACGCTGGCTGTGCGAGCCCGGCAAGTTGCCGGTTGAACTGGTGTCCGAGGCGAC
>CAZCEG010000120.1:6053-7144 GCA_964497275.1 uncultured Oceanicaulis sp. | reverse complement strand
GTGTTCACTATCACGGGCGGCACGGAGTCCGATGCCCTGCCGCCCGCCGAGGAAGGCAGGGCAAGGTCGGCGGGACTGACGGCAGGCACTTCGATCTGCAGGTCGATCCGGTCGAGCATCGGCCCGGATATGCGCGCCTGATAGCTCTCCGCGCAGCGCGGCCCGCGTGCGCACGACTTGCCGTCTGCGCCTGCCCAGCCGCAGCGGCACGGGTTCATCGCTGCAATCAGCTGAAAGCGCGCAGGAAAGGTGATGCGGGCATTGGCGCGGGCCACCGCGATCTCGCCCGTTTCCAGCGGCTGGCGCAGGGAATCAAGCACTTGCGGATGAAATTCCGGCAGCTCATCAAGAAAGAGCACGCCGTGATGGGCCAGCGACGCCTCGCCGGGGCGCACCTTGGTGCCTCCGCCCACCATGGCGGCCATGGAGGCGGAGTGGTGTGGTGCCCGGAAGGGACGGGTACGGCTGAGCCGCCCCCGCTCCACCAGCCCGGCCACCGACTGGATCATCGAAATTTCAAGAAGCTCGCGCGGGGAGAGCGGTGGCAGGAGGCCGGGTGCACGTTCCGCCAGCATGGACTTGCCCGCGCCCGGAGGCCCGATCAGCAGGAGGTTATGGCCGCCTGCGGCTGCGATCTCGAGCGCGCGCTTGGCCGTTTCCTGCCCGCGTACATCGCGCATGTCCTTGAAGCTCGCCCCTTCAATGAGATCGCCGGGCACAGGCCGGGCGAGCGCCTGCCCGCCCCGGAAATGATTGACGAGCTGGATAAGCGAGCCGGGCGCGAGAATGGGGAGGTCCCCGCTCGCCCACGCCGCTTCCGGGCCGCTGGCTTCAGCGCAGATGAAGCCGGTTTCCTTCTCCACCGCCAGCATGGCCGCCGGCAGCGCGCCGGGTGAGGGCGAGATGGAGCCGTCAAGACCCAGCTCGCCCATGGCAAGATACCCGCTGCCCGCCTCCGGTGGCAGCACGCCCATCGCGATCAGTATGCCGATGGCGACGGGCAGATCGAAATGGGCGCCTTCCTTGGGCCGGTCAGCGGGGGCCAGATTGACGATCAGGCGCTGGCCGGGAAGCGACAGGCCGATGGCGGC
>CAZCEG010000120.1:0-6043 GCA_964497275.1 uncultured Oceanicaulis sp. | reverse complement strand
AAAGGCAGCGCGTACCCGCTCCCGGCTTTCTGCCACGGCCTTGTCGGCAAGGCCCACAATCATGAAATTCGGTGTGCCGCCCGCGACTTGCACCTGAACATCGACAAGCCTGGCTTCGGCACCTTCAAACGAGGCTGATCGGGTATGAGCACTCATGACAGCCTCGTTGAACAGGATCAGTGAATTTGATTTATCCGGCAATCATGGTTGGCGCGGCTTATCCACAAGACGGATGAACATGCCAGACCATAACGAGAACAATTAAAGAACTTTGTGTGGTGCTACGTCAAGCGCTTTTCGAATCTGACAGAAATCTGCTGTCAAATCAGTGCGCTCTGCTTATGTCCTTCCGCGCTCAGCACGCCTTTGAGGTGGCGCGGCCAGCGGCCGGGCGATACGCAGATCAGGTCAAACCGGGTTGCGTGATGGTCGAGCGCAGTCCGCCGTGAGCGCCACAACGCACCGGCGCGCAGCATCCGCTGTTGCTGGCGTGGATGAAGCGCGTTGAGGGCATCTTCGGGCCTGCGCCGCCATTTTACTTCGATGAAGGCGAGCACCCGTCCGCGCCGTGCGATGATGTCTATCTCGCCGAGCGGTGTCCTGGCGCGCCGTTCAAGGATTTGCCATCCCTTGCAGGTCAGCCACAAGGCGGCGACGGTTTCGCCGCGGCGCCCTTCGCGCTCGGCGCGCTGGCGGTCATGTGGCGGTTCCGATCGCCCGCTCATGAGCCGCTGCCGATCCGCATGTGCGCAGTTGCCCCGGCCCTCAGGCCTCGGTAGCCTTGGCGCAGATTGTCCGGGCTTCGGCCCGGTTGAGGGGTGGCGGAGAGGATAATGCCCATGATGACATCACTCTTGCCCAAGGGTGGCTCTGCGCCAAGCCTGAAACTGGCCTTGCGCGCCGGGATGGCCGCCGCGCTGGTCATCGGCCTGTCTGCCTGCACGGCGACGACCGGCGGGCCTTCGCCGTCTGCGCCGCAAGGCCCGGATTCTCCCTTTGTCGGTGCGCCGCCAGAGCCTGCCGTGATCGGTGTGGAGCTCGCGCCGGAGCGTATCGAGGTCACTCCGTCCCATCTGGCGGGGCGTGATCTGGTGCGGGTCGCGGTGCTGCTGCCATTTTCGGCCTCTGCGGCTCCGGCACGCAGCGAAGCCTCGCACCTGCTGCGGGCAGCCGAACTCGCCCTGTTCGAGCGCGGCGCCGACAATATCCTTCTCATGCCGCGTGATACCGAAGGCACTGCGCGCGGAGCGGAAGTCGCAGCCGAGGCGGCGCTTGCCGACGGGGCTGATCTCATCATCGGGCCGCTTTTTGCCGCCGAGGTGCGTAGCGTCTCTGGCCCTGCCCGCCGCGCAGGTGTGCCCGTCATCTCCTTCTCCACAGATGCCGGCGTCGCTGGCAACGGCGTCTATCTTTTGAGCTTCCCGCCGGAAGAAGAGGTGCGCCGCGTCGTGTCCTTTGCCGCATCGCGCGGCGCAGAACGCTTTGCCATCGTGGCGCCGGCCACGCCTTACGGCCAGCTGGTGAGCGAGAGCTATCGCCGTGCGGCCAGCGAAGCCGGCGGGGCGGTGACCGTTGAGGAAGTCTATTCAGGCGGCGTGGATTCCATGACGCAGGCCGCACGCCGTCTGGCGCGGGCCGGTATTGAGCGGCTCGATGTCACGCGCGCGCTGGCGATGACCGGCGAAAACTGGGAGGCCTCTCCCGGAGGCGCGTTCCAGGCGGTGATGCTGCCCGCTGGCGGGGATGACTTACGCATGCTCGCCCCGACACTCCTCTTCTCCGATATCGACCCGCTTCTGGTGAAGTTTCTCGGCACCAGCCTGTGGCGCAATCCCGCTACCGTGCGCGAACCGGCCCTTGCCAATGGCTGGTTTGCCGGCCCGGACCCGCAGCAGCGCACCCGCTTCGAGCTGGTCTATCAGGATGTGTATGGAGAAGCGCCCTCGCGCCTTGCCGGTCTTGGCTATGACGCGATGTCTCTCGCCGCGCTCATGGCCGCCAATGGCGGACGCATCGAGCGGTCCATGATCGAGGAAGAGAACGGCTATGTTGGCGTGGACGGCCTGTTCCGCCTGCGCGCCGATGGCCGTATCGAGCGTGGCCTTGCGGTCTACACGATCCGCAATGGCAATTTCGAGGTCCTGGACCCCGCGCCGGAGAGCTTTGATCCGGCGGCGCGCACCATCGATATCGAACCGGAAGCATAATCGCCTTTACGGCGCCAGCTCCATGGCGATCCGGTCGGCAAAGAGCCGGCCTTCGGGGGTGAGCGCCACGCGCTCGTCGCTTAGGCGGACCAGCCCAGCCTTGTAATGGCGCTCTGCCGCCTTTTCATCAATGTCGAGGCCAGTCGCCGCCCGCAACGCGTTCCGGTCCAGCCCTTCGGCTATGCGCAGGCCCATCAGTACGCGCTCTTGCGCCTCCTCCTCTGCGGTGAGCGTCTCGCCTGCAAGCGTGCCTCCCGCCTTCATGGCGGCGATATAGGCATCAGGGCGCAGGGGCGCGGCTGTGCCAAGCCGCCCGCCTGTCACAGATGCGCCGATCCGGCCATGCGCACCCGGGCCGATCCCGATCCAGTCTGCGCCCGTCCAGTAGAGCCGGTTATGGCGGGATCGATGCGCGCCCCCGCGTGCATGATTGGAGATCTCGTAGGCTTCAAGGCCCGCCCTGGAGGTGAGTTCCTGCGTGATCTCGAACATCTCTGCGGCATCATCTTCCATGGGCGGGTGCAGCGTTCCGCGCCTTACCTGCCGGTCAAAGGCCGTGCCGGGTTCGATCGTCAGCTGATAGGCGGACAGATGATCGGGCGCGCGTTCCAGCATGGCGGACAGCTCGCGCGTCCAGTCGGCAGGGCTCTGGCTGTCCCGAGCATAGATGAGATCGGCAGATACCCGGTCAAAAAGCGTCCGCGCCGTCTCGAAGGCTGATAGCGCCATGGCCGCGTCATGATCGCGCCCCAGCCGTTTCAGCGCTGCGTCATCCAGTGACTGCATCCCGATGGACAGCCGCTCCACCCCGGCCGCCGCGATCTCGGCAAACCGGGCGGCTTCGGCAGGATTGGCCTCCAGCCCGATCTCGATGCCGGGCTCAAAGCCAAACAGGCGCTCTGCGGTCTCGACAATGCCCGCAATCCAGCGCGGCTCCATCAGGGATGGCGTGCCCCCGCCAAAATGGATGCTGGCCAGAGGGCGCGGCCCGGCATGCTCGCGCCACAGCGCCAGATCCTCCAGCAAGGCCTTGTAAAGCGCATCGCCATCCGCCCCCGCCGCCTTGTAGACATTGAAGTCGCAATACGGGCAGATCCGTGCGCAATAGGGCCAGTGGATATAGAGACCTAGCGGAACGGGGCTCACGGGGTCAGCACCGTCGCCACCAGCTTGTTAAAGGCATCGGCCCTGTGGCTTATGGCGTGCTTGGCGGCGGGATCCATCTCGCCAAAGGTCTCGTCGTGGCCTGCGGGCATAAAGACAGGATCATAGCCAAAGCCGCGCTCCCCGCGTGGCGGCCAGACCAGTTCGCCGCGTACCTCGCCCTCAAACACCAGTTCCGCCCCATCGGGATGGACCAGTGCCAGCGCGCAGACAAAGCGGGCGCTACGATCAGGACTGCCGCTGGCACGCATCGCATCCTCGACCTTTCGCATGGCGAGGTGGAAATCCCGTTCCGGCCCTGCCCAGCGCGCCGAATAAATGCCCGGATCACCCCCGAGCGCGGCCACTTCAAGACCGGAATCATCGGCCAGCGCGACCGCTCCTGAGGCCCTTGCAGAGGCGCGCGCCTTCAAAAGCGCATTGCCGCTGAAAGTTTTTTCAGTCTCTTCGGGTTCGGGAATCCCGAGCTCTCCTGCCCCCTTCACGGTGATCGAAAAGGGCCTGACCAGATCAGCTATCTCACTGATTTTGCCTGCATTATGGCTTGCGATCACCCACATCGGAGCGTCACGGAACAGGCGCGTTTTGGTTACTGCGTCCATTTACGCATATCGCCTTTCGGAAAATTCATATCGATTTTCGATGTTTTTTTGTTGCAAAGCGATGCGAGGTCCTCTAAGTATGTTTTCGAGGCGGACGGGACACCCCCGCTGCTTCAGGCAAAAGACCCGGCGCAAACAAAAAAGACCGGGTCCAAGGCCAAGGTTGATCGATAACACAAGCTCGAAGGAGAGTAAGATGGTCAGGCTCGAAAACAACACCAGCCGCTTCCCGTTTGCGGCCATTATCAACACCGTTCTGGTCGCCGCTGTGGTGGCTGGTATGGCTGCAGCACTGTCGCCGATCCTCGCCTGAGGACAAACTGTGCTAAAGACAAACGGAACCGGGTAGCTCCTGTTACGGCCTCTTCCCCCTTGGAGGCTGCAGGAGCACCCGGATAGCCGTTTAAGGGAGGGGGCTGGGATGAGAACGCTGGGTCCGGGGTCTCTTACCTCCCTTCTCAAACTGTTTCTCGACATCGCTATCATCGTTCTGTGGGGCCTGCTGGTTCTGGCCAGCCTTGTGACCCTCGCGATGATGTTTGCCGGTATCTACAGCATAATCGGCATGGCGCCCGCCCTGCCTGAATCGCTGCTGCGATTCCTGCAGCTGGACATCGTGATCGCGCTGCCGCTCGGCGTGGCGGCCATTGTCGCGATCCTGTTCATCTCAGACCGGTTGCGCCGGATTCTCATCACTCTCATCAATGGCGATCCGTTCGTGCCGGAAAACGCCGGGCATCTGCGCGCCATCGCCATTGCCATCGCGGTCTATCAGATCATCCGTTATGGCGCGCACGGCATTATCGCCCTGATCTTCACCGTCTTTGGCCGCCCCGTCGAAAGCGGGGTGAGTGTCGAACCCCAGTTCGGGCTCAATCTCGGGGCCTGGGCCGCCGTCATCGCCCTTCTCGTTCTGGCAGAAGTGTTCCGCGAGGGAACACGCCTGCGCGACGAACAGAAATTCACGATCTAGGGGGCGCGCAGCATGGCCATTCGCGTAACCCTGGACCGGATGCTTCTGGAGCGGCGCATGTCGCTGACAGAGCTGTGTGACCGGGTTGGCATCACCATGGCCAACCTCTCCATCCTGAAGACCGGCAAGGCCAAGGCTGTGCGGTTTTCCACGCTGGAAGCGCTGTGCCGGGAGTTGGACTGCCAGCCGGGCGATCTTCTCACCTATACCGATGAGCCCTCAGAGGATGACGACGAGGACGAAGGCTGACAGGGGCGCTAGCCTCTGGGCAGACCCAGCACATCCTCGATCCCGTAGAGGCCCGCAGGCCGGGTCCGGATCCAGCTTGCCGCCTCTATCGCGCCGCGCGCGAAGATGAAGCGGTCATTGGCGCGGTGGCGCACCTCCAGCTCCTCAAAGGCGCTCAAGAAAAGGGCCGAATGTTCGCCCACGGCGCCGCCGCCCCGGATCGCCGAAAAGCCGATATCACCAACCGGCCGCGAGCCGCCCTGACGGGGCCGCTCGAAAATGGCATGGCCTTCCAGCTCCAGCCCGCGCGCGCGGGCGGCTGCCTCGCCAATGTTCAGCGCCGTGCCGGAGGGGGCATCGGCCTTGCGGCGATGGTGGGTCTCCACGATTTCCAGGTCAAACTGCTCCGCTGGCAAGAGCCGCGCAGCTTCAGCCGTCAGCCAGCTCATCACGGCCGCACCCAGCGAGAAATTGCGTGCGTAGAGTACAGGCGCCGTCCTGGCGGCTTCGGCGAGCATGGCTTTTTGATCATCGTCCAGCCCGGTGACACCGCACACGAGCGGCGGACCCCCGCGTTCGGCGAGCTGGCGCGCGAACGCGGCGCTCGCCTGCGGGGATGAGACGTCGATGACCACATCGGCGCTGTCAGCCGCTTCGATCATCGAGACGCTGGTTTCCCTGCCCAGAAGGGCTGTCCCGGCAAGCTCGCCAAGATCGGCGCCCAGCATTACCGAATCATGGCGGACGACGCCTGCGGCCAGCTCGAAATCCGGCCGCCGGATAAGCTCGGCCATGATCAGGCGCCCGAGGCGCCCCGATGCACCGATCACCGCCACTCTGGTGGGTAGGATAGTCAACGCGCTTCTCCG
>CAZCEG010000119.1:0-7202 GCA_964497275.1 uncultured Oceanicaulis sp. | reverse complement strand
GGACCGTCATCAGGGAATCGCTGATTGAATCGGTTGGTGACCATAGCCCAAAAAAAACGGCCGCAAGAAGGGGTGTCTTGCGGCCATCGGGGGGCGCGGGCTGATGCGCGTCAGCCCGATGGAACGCAGACTAGCCGCGCAGGCGTTTTCTGATCGCCTCAATGTCTTCTGCCAGCACCGGATCAGACCCGATCTGGCCGGTGATTTTCGTCACCGCATGGATCACGGTCGAATGGTCACGCCCGCCAAAGCGCTTGCCGATATCAGGCAAGGAGCGCGTGGTCATGGTCTTGGCGAGATACATGGCGATGTGGCGCGGACGCACGACAGACTGGGTGCGGCGCTTGGAATTGATGTCTGACGGCGTGATCGAGAAATAGGCCGCAACCGTCTTCTGGATTTCGTCCACCGTCACGCGCTTCTCGGCGCGCATCGGCAATTCGCCTAGCACGTCCTCCACAGCTTCCACCGTCACGGGACGGTCCATGTAGGCGGTGCGGACGATGACATTATTGAGAACGCCTTCAAGTTCGCGCGCCGAGCTTGTCACCCGGGCGGCGAGGAAATCGCGCACCTGCTCTGGCACTTCCAGATTGGGGCAGTGGGTGCGGGCCTGAGCGACCTTGCAGTCGACAATCTTGCGGCGCAGGTCGAGATCCGGCCCCTGCAGAGGGCAGGCAAAGCCGCCGCGCAGGAGCGAGCGCAGACGCTCATCGCCCACACCCAGCTCAGACGGCGCGCAATGCGAGGCGAGCACGACCTGACGGTTCTCCGCGATCAGCGCGGCAATGGTGTGCAGGAACTCGTCCTCGGTGCGCGGCTTTCCGGCGATGAAGTGCACATCATCAATCAGCAGCACATCGCACGCGCGCACCTGATCCTTGAAGGGCTGCACGTCACGGGCCCGCAGGGCGGACTGGAAGCCATTGAGGAATTCCTCGGCTGTCAGATAAAGCGCCTTGCGGCCGGACTCGCCAAGGCTTACCGCATGGGCAATCGCCATCATCAGATGGGTTTTGCCAACGCCGTAATCGCCGTGGAAGAAGGCAGGGTTGAAGGGCGGAGCGGACGAGCTGGCAATCGCCTTGGCCGCCGTTGCCGCCATGGCGTTGGCCGAGCCGACCATGAAGGTGTTGAAGGTGAAGCGGCCATCGGCTGATGAGGGCTGGTCAGATCCGGAAAGCGGCAGGCTGGACGCAGTGACGTTCAGCGTGTCGGCTCCCGCCATAACCGGCTTGCGGGCGCTTGCCACCGGGACCGGCTGAGCCTGCGCCCGAACGGCAGCAGGCGCACCTTCGCAGCAGATGACGATGTCACGCGGACCGGTGTCGAACGCGGCCCACAGGGCGCGCAGGCGGGCACCGAGATTATCTTCCACCCAGGCACGGCCGAAATCGTTGGCGCAGATGATGCGGACCGATCCAGCGCTGTCCTCGGCAACGCGCAATCGCGCAATCTCCGAGACATAGATCACATCCCCGTATTCCTGGCGCAGCCGGGCGCGCACATCGCGCCAGACCTCGCTGACGGACGGTGTCCCCCGCATGGTGTCTCGCTGCTCTGCTCTGCTGTTCGAAACTGACCTGTTCAGCCCCATAAGTCCCCAACCCCAACTCGCATCCCGCTGCCGGTTAACCCGCAGTCAACCCTTTGATTCAAGACAAGACTTCTCTGCCAGCGGCAAGGGTGTCACCTCGCCTCTGCAACCCGCTCTTGGTCCGTATGGAGATCAGTCAAGTCGGTCCAGACAGGTTAGCCAGAGCCCGCCGGGAATCAACATCATTAACCCTGTTTTCCGCCCGATTCGGCGCTTGACAACGAGATTCCCCTGATTGCTCCAAGCTTTGCGCACTGAAAAAAATTTCAGCGCAGTTTTCACGTTCCACAGGTGTTCAGGGAGAAGGTGAAGCGACATGATTTTTGCGTGAGGATCACAGCGATTTGATGAGCGCAGTCGCCTTGCGCACAAGGCAATCCCGGCAATCAGCCTGGCAAGGCCCGGACACGAAAACGCGCTTGCAGACGGACTGCAAGCGCGCTCATAACTAATCCGGCTAAGGACGAGTTTTTATTAAGCTGTCATCGATTTGACGCGGGCCGAAAGCCGGGAGACTTTCCGCGAACCCGTGTTCTTGTGAATGACGCCCTTGGACACGGCGCTCATCACTTCGGATTCTGCCGCGCGCAGCGCTTCGCGAGCGACCGTCGCGTCACCGGCCGCGATGGCCAGCTCCACCTTCTTCACGAAGGTGCGCATGCGCGAGCGGCGGGTTTTGTTGATGGCGGTGCGGCGCGCAATCTTGCGCACCATCTTTTTCGCCGAACTCGTATTAGCCATGGAAGCTCCGGAAGCCCGTGTCAGTCATTCAATCGATATGGTCAGTTTCGCGCCGGCAGGCCTTGGAGGCAAGCGGCAAGCGAAGTGAGGCGCGGGCTATACCTTCGCGCCCGCCGCGCGTCAACACCAGACCATGCTAAATCAGCGATGGCGGAAGTGTGCCGCGCGTTTGCTGGCAAACGCAGCCATGCCTTCCTTCTGGTCTTCGGTGGCAAACTGGGACTGGAAGACGCGGCGCTCAAAGCGCACGCCCTCTGTCAGCCCCATCTCGAAGGCCATGTTGATGGCTTCTTTGGTCATCATCGCGATGGGCAGGGATTTGGCCGCAATGGTCTCTGCCGCCTCCATCGCCGTATCCATCAGATCATCCACCGGCACGATGCGCGATACCAGGCCCGCACGCTCGGCTTCCTCGACATTCATCATGCGGCCCGTGAGGCACAGATCCATCGCCTTGGCCTTGCCGACAGCGCGCGGCAGGCGCTGCGTACCGCCAGCCCCCGGCATGACGCCGAGATTGATCTCGGGCTGACCGAACTTGGCGTTTTCCGCTGCGATGATGAAATCGCACATCATGGCGATCTCGCAGCCGCCACCCAGCGCATAGCCCGCCACAGCGGCAATGATCGGCTTGCGGAAGCGCGCCACCGACTCCCAGCTCTCGGCGAACGGGTCGTGCATGTAGAGCGATACGAAATCGCGGTCCTGCAATTCCTTGATGTCAGCGCCGGCAGCGAACGCCTTGGCCGAGCCGGTCAGCACCACACAGCCAATATCCTCGTCGGCCTCAAAGCCCGCCAGCGCATGGGCGAGTTCAGATGTGAGCTCGTCACACAGCGCGTTCAGGGCGGACGGACGGTCGAACGTGATCACGCCGACGCGGCCTTCGGTCTTGGTCTGGATCGTCTTGTAGGCCATAGGGCCCTCCTGCTGCATGGCACCACGATGACAGTGCCGCGACAATTTCTTGCGGCGGCTTCCATACAGTAAGCCCGCCCCGGGGTCGACACCCCGGAGCGGGCCTGATGTACACAATGTCAGAATTCTAGCGGCGGGTAACGGTCAGACCTTCAGCCTCAAGAAGCGTCACCACGCCATCTTCACCGGGCAGATGGCCTGCGCCGACCGCGACAAAGTGGGTGCCGCCCTGCTCGAGCAGGCCAAGGATGAGCGGGATCCAGTCATGGTTCCGGTTGACCATGATCGCCTCATAAACCTCCTGGCTGGCATCACGCATGGAGCCGTTGACCTGCGCATCCAGCGTGTCCATGTCGCCCGTCGCCCAAGCGGTGACCATGGCCTCCATCTGGACCTGCAGCTCGGACATTTCCTCAAGGCTCAGGGCCAGCCACTGGACCTGCGTTTCCGGCGTCAGATCGGCAAAGACGCGCATCTGGCTTTCAACCGTCTCGAAATAGCCGAGCGTCTTGCCAGCCTCGCGGGCTTCCGCGTTCAGCACCGCTTCCACACCGGCGGTCGGATCAAAGCCGAGCGCCTGCAATTGCGTGGTTGCCAGTACCAGACCGGCAAGCCAGGGCTTCAGCGGCTCAAGATTGGCGGTCGGAATGCCAAGGCTCGCCGACATCGCCGCAAGCGAGACGCGGGTATCTTCGTCCAGCAGCGAGGACAGCGCGACGCCCGGCTCATTCAGGCCAAGCTGGGGAATGAGTGCCTGCACGCTGGCCTGCGCGTCCGGGCTGAGCACGTCGGCTTCAAACCAGACATGGTCAGACGCGGCAAACGCCTCGTTCACGAGATCGTTGCGCCAGTTCACGCCTTCAGGAAGCAGGTGGAACGTTCCGAACAGGTGGACCGTCGCGTCCCCCTGCTGGATCGTCCAGAGCGCCGGGCTCGCCTCGATCTGGGAGTAGTCCTGCGCGTAGCTGCGCTCCAGAGTGGCAAGGCCAATGCCCGCCAGGAAGCTGAGCGCCCACAAGGCGCCATTCGTGAGGATTTTTTTCAACATGAGTTCGACCTTTGCCACAGTGTGAGTCCATCCCCCATGGATGACCCTTGATGTCCGTATATCTGATCAATTGTTGTATGTCTATAACATTTGTTATGACATATTTGTAATATAATCCGGCATGCCACCCTTTATCGCTGGCATTTGGGGCAATGAAATGTCGACCGGCCCTGCTGGACCAGCCGGGCAATGCGCGCAGGGCAGCTGCCATCGGCCTCGCAGCGCCCGGCCTCGCCTTCGCGGCCATAGACATCAAAGCGGTGCTGGAAATAGCCCAAAGCCCCGTCAGGACCGGCATAATCGCGTAGTGTCGATCCGCCCGCCGCGATCGCCTCGCTGATCACGCTGCGCACCGCCCCTGCCAGTGCCTCCGCGCGCTTACCCTTGATGGTGCCGGCCTCCCGCGTGGGACTGATCCGCGCCCGCCAGAGTGCCTCGCACACATAGATATTGCCGAGCCCCGCCACCACGCGCTGGTCAAGCAGCGCTGTCTTGATCGGGCTACGGCGGCCTTTGAGGGCCTCCACAAGATATGGCGCGGAGAACGCGTTGCTGTCGGGCTCCGGCCCCAGAGCTGCGAGATATTTCTGCGCGGGCTCTGCTGCCGTCTCGAACAGCTCCATGAAGCCAAAGCGGCGCGGATCGTTATAGGTGACCCTCACCCCGCCCTCGAGCTCCAGCACCACGTGATCATGGGCGGGGTTGGCGGGCGCAGCATAGACGAAATCGCCCGGCTGGCGGCTGATATCGTCTGCCGTGATCGAGAACCGCCCCGACATGCCCAGATGCATCAGCAGGGTCTCACCAGAGCCGAGCCTTGCGAGCAGGTATTTTGCCCGCCTGTCGAGCTTTTCTACCCGCGTGCCGGTCAGCCGCTCGGTAAAACGGTCCGGGAAGGCAAAGCGCAAATCAGGCCGGTTCGCGCGCGCCGAGACGATGCGCCGCCCCTCCATGGCCGGGATAAGGCCGCGCCGCACGGTTTCCACTTCAGGCAATTCAGGCATCACACTCTCCACTGTCAGCGCAGAGCTTAGAACGTGCCTGCTCCCTGTGCTAAGAGCGGCGTTCAGCGCCCGACCGGGAGATAACCATGCAGCGTGCCGCGCCTGTCCTCGCCCTGCTCGCCCTTCTGCTGGCCGCGTGTTCGCCGTTTGACGAGGACGCGCCGCGTACGCTGGTCGCGACTTTGAGCGTTGGCGAGCCGGCAGGCCTGCCTGACGGCACGGTGGCGGTTGTCGAGCTTCGCGCGCTCTCAGGTGAGGGGTCTGCCGCGGCGGACGCCAATGTGACACTGGAGGGGGCCTCGCTGCCTCTGGAAGTGTCACTGCAGGTCGATCCGGCCCGTCTTGATCCGCAAACCCGCTATGGCGTGCGGGCCGCCCTGATCATCGAGGACGAGCTGCGCTGGCTCTCCGCTCTGCAGCCCGTCAATGTCCGCCGCGCGCGCATTGATGCCGGTGAGCTGCGCCTCGAGCCCTTCGATCCTGCGCTTCTCTCCGGTGCGGGCGCAGGCCAGCCGGTGGAGATGGAGGCGGAGGAAGCCTTCTTCCTGTGCGGAGACGGCCTCGTCACGCTGGAGCGTGACAATGAGGGGGCGCTTTTGCGCATCGAGGAGAGTGAATACGCGCTTGGGCCCGCCCTGACCGGAGAGACGTCGGGGCTCATCATTCATGAAAGCGAAGACGGCACTGTCCGCTTTGAAGATGGCGGCGCGACGGCCCGCTACATCATCAATGGCGAAGCAGGCCCGGACTGCGTGCGCCTGATGTAGCCCTGCGGCGATCACGCCACTGGCGTGTGCGCCAATCCTCCCATAGGTTCACGCTCATGACCGAGACCCGCCAGACCCGCGCCGACACCGCATCCTTCGGCTTTCGCGACGTGCCGCGCGAGGAGAAGCAATCGCTTGTGCGCGGCGTGTTCGACCGCTCCGCGCGCCGCTATGACCTGATGAATGATGTGATGAGCCTCGGCATCCACAGGGTGTGGAAGGACATCACCATCACGCGGGCAAGGCCGAGGCCCGGCGAGCACCTGATCGATGTGGCGGGCGGCACCGGCGATCTGGCGCGCGCCTTCATCGCCCGCGCTGCCGAGAAGCCCGGCCCCGCGGCCACCGCCATCGTTGCCGACATCAATGAGGAAATGCTGCGCGTCGGCATCAAGCGCGGCCATGCGGAAGGCATTGAATGGACAGTCGCCAATGCCGAGCACCTGCCCTTTGCCGACAAAAGCGCAGACTGCGTGATGATCGGGTTTGGCATACGCAACGTGACCGACCGGGCGAAGGCGCTTGGCGAGATGCGCCGCGTGCTCAAACCCGGCGGACGCTTCTTGTGTCTGGAGTTCTCACGGCCCGTCACCCGCGCGGTCTCGCGCATCTATGATCTGTGGTCATTCAACGCCAT
Organism: uncultured Oceanicaulis sp.; assembly: GCA_964497275.1. GTDB lineage: Bacteria > Pseudomonadota > Alphaproteobacteria > Caulobacterales > Maricaulaceae > Glycocaulis. The sequence continues at coordinate 490 of CAZCEG010000119.1, read as the reverse complement.
TCCGGAGCTTGGCGCCCTGATCGCCAGGGACAGGGACAGCTATCAGTACCTCGTGGAATCCATCCGCCGCTTCCCCCATCAGGAGGCCTTTGCCGCCGAGATGCGCGAAGCGGGCTTTGCCAATGTGAAGGTGACGAACCTCTCTGGCGGTATCGCCGCCCTGCACACGGGCTGGCGGCTGGACTAGACGGGCAAAGGGCCGCACACGCGCCCTCTCGCCAAACCGTCAGCGGAGCCCTAAACCTCCCCACCTCATGTTTGCCACGGCGACAACTTTCCTGCGCATGGTGCGCGCCGCGTGGACGCTGGCGCGTCACGACGCGATGTTTCCCGTCGAGTACCAGGCGATCTTTCCCGCCCCGGCACGGCTGGCGGGCAAGCTGGCGCGCCTGTTTGCCATCCGCAACCGCGCGGCCAATCCCGGTGAGCGGCTGGCGCGCGCGCTCGAAGAGCTGGGCCCGTCCTACGTAAAGCTGGGCCAGGTGCTGGC
>CAZCEG010000118.1:0-7205 GCA_964497275.1 uncultured Oceanicaulis sp. | reverse complement strand
TCTCTCTGACGCAGAGGCCGTCGATAACCTGACCAAGGCGGCGTCAGAGGCGCTTGGCGGGCTCGATATCCTCATTTCCAATGCCGGTGTTACGCGCGACCAGCTCCTCATGCGCATGAAGGATGAGGACTGGGAGACGGTCATCAAGGTGAACCTTGAAGCCCATTTCCGCCTCTGCCGCGCGGCCATGCGCGGCATGATGAAGAACCGCTGGGGCCGCATTATCGGCATCACCTCGGTGGTCGGCGTCACCGGCAATCCGGGGCAGGCGAACTATGCCGCCTCCAAGGCAGGCATGATCGGCTTCTCCAAGGCGCTGGCCCAGGAGATTGCCTCGCGCGGGGTGACGGTGAACTGCGTTGCGCCGGGCTTCATCGCCTCGCCGATGACCGACGCCCTCAACGAGGAGCAGAAAGCGGCCATCCTCACCAAAATCCCGGCAGGCGATCTCGGGACGGGCAAGGACATTGCCGCCGCGTGCGTTTATCTCGCCAGTGAGGAAGCAGGCTACGTGACAGGTCAGACATTGCACGTGAATGGCGGGATGGCCATGATCTGACCGCGCGGCCATGAGTCGGCGCTGTAACCCGGCGCCAACTCCAAGGACTTGCCGCTGGAATGAATGCGTGGAGCTTGCTAGCGTTGCCGGGCGGGGCGTGTTACTAGCCGCCACCTCAAAATCGGCTGTTGCATTCGTGTGTGATGGCCTTGTTCAGTCAGGGGGCACAAAAGGTCGCAAGCGGCCTTGCCCGAAATATTAGATAAAGGGTCCGTCATGTCTGACGTTTTTGATCGCGTTAAGAAGATCGTCATCGAGCACCTCGACGTGGAAGAGGACAAGGTCGTTGAAAAGGCCTCGTTCATCGACGATCTCGGCGCGGACTCGCTGGATAATGTCGAGCTGGTGATGGCGTTCGAGGAAGAGTTCGATATCGAAATCCCCGACGACGCCGCCGAGCACATCCAGACCGTCGGCGATGCGGTGAAGTTCATTTCCGAAAAAGTCGGCTAAGGCCGGTTTACTCATCGCCATGTCCAAGCGCCGCGTAGTCGTCACCGGCCTCGGTATCGTTTCCCCGCTCGGTTGCGGTGTGGAACATGTCTGGGCCCGGCTCATCAAAGGGGAATCCGGCCTTGCCCGGGTCACCCATTTTGAAACCGAGGATCTGCCCTGCCAGATTGGCGGCGGCATACCACGCGTGGACGGGCGTTATGGCGGATCGCCTGACAGCCCCGGGGTGTTTGACCCCGAGGCTGTCATGCCCGCCCGCGATGCCAAGCGCATCGACGATTTCATTCTCTACGGCATTGCCGCCGCTGATGAGGCGATTGCCCATTCAGGCTGGCAGCCGAAGGACGAGGCCGCTCGCGAGCGCGCCGGCGTCCTGATCGGGTCAGGCATTGGTGGTCTGCAGACCATTTATGAGGCCTCGCTCACCCTTGCCGAACGTGGCCCGCGCAAGCTTTCTCCCTTCGTCATCCCTGCCATGCTGATCAACCTCGCCTCCGGCCAGGTCTCAATCCGCCATGGTCTGAAAGGGCCTAACCACTCGGTGGTGACGGCCTGCTCCACCGGTGCGCACGCGATCGGGGATGCGGCGAAGATCATCGCTTATGGCGATGCCGACATGATGGTGGCGGGCGGCGCGGAAAGCGCGATCACCCGGCTCGGCTTTGGCGGCTTCTGCGCCGCGCGGGCCATGTCCACCGGCTTTAATGACAATCCCAAGGCAGGCTCGCGCCCCTATGACAAGGACCGTGACGGCTTCGTCATGGGCGAGGGCGCCGGCGTTGTCGTTCTGGAAGAATACGCGGCGGCCAAGGCCCGCGGCGCGACCATCTACGCTGAAGTGGTCGGCTATGGCATGTCGGGCGACGCCTATCACATCACGGCCCCGGCCGAAGATGGCGATGGCGGTTTCCGCTCCATGACCGCCGCTCTGAAAAGCGCCGGGCTGTCGGCCTCCGACATTGACTATGTGAACGCGCACGGCACCTCGACGCCCAAGGGCGACGAGATCGAGCTGAAGGCCGTTGAGCGGCTTCTGGGCGATGCGGCCGGCAAGGTCGTGATGTCGTCCACCAAGTCGGCCACGGGCCACCTTCTGGGTGCTGCCGGTGCGGTGGAGGCGATCTTCTCCATCCTTGCCATTCGTGACGGCATCTGCCCGCCCACGCTGAACCTCGACAATCCGTCAGTGGAAAGCCCGATCAATCTGGCGCCGCACAAGGCGGTCAAGAAGGATATCAGGGTCGCGCTGTCCAACTCGTTCGGCTTTGGCGGGACCAACGCTTCTGTCATCTTCAAGGCCGTTGACTGACGCCTGTTTGCGACTGGCTGAGGACAAGAGGCCATGAAGGACGGGAATCCAGCCAGTGGCGGCCAAACCGGCAAGGGGCTCGGGCTCATGCGCGTCGTGATTATCGGCTTCTTCCTGATCGTGGCGCTGGCCCTGATGGCGGGTGCGGCCGTGATCGGCGGCTATGCCTGGCTTGGCTATCAGTATACGGCTGCGGGTCCCTCTGACGAGGACGCGGTCATCCAGCTGCAACGCGGGTCCAGCGTGCGTGCCATTGCGGCCCAGCTGGAAGCCGAGGGCCTGATTGCAGATGCCGACATCTTCCTGATCAAGCGCCGCATAGATGAGCGTGTGGAAGGCCCGCAGCCCGCCTTGCGCGCCGGTGAATTTGCGATCCCGGCTGGCGCCTCCATGGCAGAGATCGTCAACATTCTCGCCTTTGGCGAGGTGATCCAGCATCCGGTGCGCGTTGCGGAAGGTCTGACGAGCGCGATGGTAGTGAGGATCGTTGAAGCCTCCGATGTGCTGACCGGCGAGGTGGAGCGTATCCCGCCTGAAGGCTCGCTCCTGCCCGATACCTATCTCGTTGACCGGGGCACGCCGCGTCAGGCGGTTCTGGACCGCATGATGGCTGCGCAGACGCGCCTCTTGGACCAGCTGTGGGAGAACCGCCAGCCGGGCCTGCCCTTCACCACGCGCGAGGAGGCGATCAACCTCGCCTCCATCGTGGAGAAGGAAACAGGGGTGGCGGACGAGCGGCCGCTGGTCGCGGCGGTGTTTGTAAACCGTCTGCGCCGGGGCATGCGCCTTCAGAGCGATCCGACCATCATTTACGGGATTACGGGAGGTGAACCGCTGGGCCGTGGCATTCGCCGGTCCGAGCTCGACGACACGACCAATCCCTATCACACCTATCATATTGATGGCCTGCCCCCGACGCCGATTGCCAATCCGGGGCGCGATGCGATTGCGGCGGTGTTGAACCCGCCAGAGACGGAATATCTCTATTTCGTGGCCGATGGCACGGGCGGCCATGCCTTTGCCCGAACGCTTGCCGAGCATAACCGCAATGTGGCGCGCTGGCGTCAGGTCGAGCGCGAACGCGCCCGCTCCGGAGGCCGCTAGATGGCAGTCCTTTCCGGCATGACGGGCTTTGCCCGCGCCGCAACCAGCGGCGATTTCGGGACGCTGAATGCCGAGGCGCGCTCGGTAAACGGGCGCGGCCTTGATATCCGCCTGCGCCTGCCCGATGGCCTTGGACATCTTGAGGCGGAGGTGCGCAATCGCATCAAGTCCGCCTTCGACCGGGGCTCTGTCTCTCTCAATATCAGCCTTGAAAAGCCGGCGAGCCTCGCTGGCGCGCTGGTAATTGATACCGGCCGTCTGCGCGCGCTGGCCGAGGCCGGGCAGGATCTGGTCGCCGATGGTCTGGTCCAGCCTGCGCGCCTTGATGGCCTCCTCTCCCTGCGCGGCGTGGTGCTGAGCGAGGACGCACAAGCGCCCGCAGACGATGCCAGCGACGTGCTCGATGCCGCCGTGCTGGCACTGACCGATGAGGCGCTGGCAGCGCTTAAACTCGCCCGTGAAGCGGAAGGTGCCGCCCTGATGGGCGTGCTCATGGCGCAGGTCGACGAGATCGAGGCGCTGCGGGCGAAGGCTGCGGCCCACCCTGCGGTGAGCCTTGAGGCCATTCGCGACCGGCTGAAAGCCAAGTTTGACGAGCTGTTGCCATCCGGGCTGGAGCCGGAACGCCTCGCGCAGGAAGCTGCCGCGATGGCGGTGAAGGCTGATGTGCGCGAGGAGATCGACCGGCTGGCAGGGCATGTCGAGGCGGCGCGCGCCCTGCTTGCGGGCGGTTCGCCGTGCGGACGCAAGCTCGATTTCCTGTCGCAGGAATTCAATCGCGAAGTCAATACGCTCTGCTCCAAGGCGGCAGATCGCGGCCTGACCGAGCTGGGCCTGGCCATGAAGCATGTGGTCGACCAGCTGCGCGAGCAGGTCCAGAACGTGGAGTAGGCCGATGCCGACATCTCATCTTTCCGGCCCCGTGTTTCGTGGCCAGCGGCGCGGGCTGATGCTGGTCCTCTCCAGCCCTTCCGGTGCAGGCAAGACCACGCTGTCGCGCCGCCTGATCGCGGCCAATCCGGACCTGGTGCTCTCTGTGTCGGCCACCACGCGCCCGCCCCGCCCCGGCGAGGTGAACGGCCAGGATTATTACTTCCTCGATGAAAAGACCTTCCTGCGGCAGGCGGAGAATGACGAGTTCTACGAATATGCCCGCGTGTTCGGACACTATTACGGCACGCCCAAGCGCCCCGTGGAGGAAGCGCTGGAGGAGGGCCGCGATGTCGTGTTCGACGTGGACTGGCAGGGCGGACGGGCGCTGGCTGCCGGTGCGCCGGATGACTGCGTGAAGGTGTTCATCCTGCCACCCTCGCTCAAGCTCTTGCGCGACCGCCTGAACAAGCGCGCGCAGGACTCAGCGGACGTGATCGAGAGCCGCATGGCCCGCGCCAAGGCCGAGATCGAGCACTGGAACGAATACGATTATGTCGTGCTCAATGACGATTTCTCCGAGGCGCTGGAGCGCCTCTCGCTGATCCTGCACGCCGAGCGTCTGCGCCGTGTGCGTCATCCGTGGATCGAGGGCTTTGTCGAAGCCCTCATGGAAGAGCGCTGACGCCCTGCGGGCGCATCAGCCGGTCAGCTGACCAACGTCTGAACCTTCATCCCCACCGGCCAACGAAAAGGGCGGCTGTTGCCAGCCGCTGGTGTTCTGGGTGATCTTGTTTAAGGACGGCGGGTTATCGCCGCCAATTCTGCTTCAACCACCTGAACATGTTCTTACCGGTACTCGAGGATGGGCCGTATCCAGACCATTTTACGGGATTAACTTCTAATACTAACGTTCTAATTTTAGGCGCGTGCTCTTGGATTCTATCCCGAATTTCTTGGACGGTTATTTCTTCATCGTCAGTGCTTATTAGCCAAGTATTCGATATCCAATTCCACCAGCCGACAGATAGATCGCTAATCGCCTTCTTGACCTGCTTTTCTTGCGCTGGACTGCTGGTTTCCACAGAAACAACGAAGTGCCTACGCATTTGACTCGTCCTCCTTACCGTCAACGTCGGTAAGCAGAAGCTGGCCGGGTTCCCGGTGCTCTACCGTCTCGCCAGATTCGCTGTCCCCCCTCAGGAGTTCCATCTCTTGTTTTTTCAAAGAATAGCGCTCCGATCTCAACAGATCTGGATCTTTGTTTGCAAAAATAGAGAAAAATATAAAGAAAAATATTAAGATTACACCAAACAAAATTGAAAATAGATAAACTAATACATATTGTTCGACAGCAGTAAAAAATGCAATCAGTCCTGCAACAAGAACGGCGTAGGGCCAGATGCCGTTTAGCGCATTGGGCCTATATCTGGTGCCAACGGCAGATCTGAATATTGTCAGAATTTCTTGCAGCATCTTTTTCTCAATCAAGTAACAAAAATGGGGTGGCCCAATTGAGCCACCCCACTATTTTATCACTTCAGACGAGTGTGGACTAGAAGTCCATGCCGCCCATACCGCCACCCGGCATCGCCGGAGCGGAGTCTTTCTTCGGCAGTTCAGCGACGGCCGCTTCGGTCGTGATCAGGAGCGAAGCCACAGAGGCCGCGTCCTGCAGCGCGGTGCGCACGACCTTGGCCGGGTCGATGATGCCGGCAGCGAACATGTCGCCATACTCTTCGGTCTGGGCGTTGAAGCCGAAACCGCGGCTGTCGTTTTCCAGCACCTTGCCGACAACGATCGAGCCTTCAAGGCCGGCGTTCTCGACGATCTGACGGATCGGGGCCTGGATCGCGCGGGCAATGATGTGGATGCCCTGCGTCTGGTCCTCATTGTCGCCTTCCAGGCCTTCGAGCGCCCGGGCAGCTTTCAGGAGGGCCACGCCGCCACCGGCGACAATGCCTTCTTCCACCGCAGCGCGGGTGGCGTTCAGGGCATCGTCCACACGGTCTTTGCGCTCTTTCACTTCGATTTCAGACGCGCCGCCAACCTTGATCACGGCCACACCGCCGGCGAGTTTCGCCAGACGCTCTTGCAGCTTTTCCTTGTCATAGTCAGACGAGGTGTCTTCGATCTGCTTGCGGATCTGGTTCACGCGGCCTTCGATCGCGGACTTCTCGCCAGCACCGTCAACGATGGTGGTGTCGTCCTTGGTGATGGAGACGCGCTTGGCCGTGCCCAGCATGTCGAGCGTGACGTTTTCCAGCTTGATGCCGAGGTCTTCGGAGATGACCTGGCCGCCGGTCAGGACCGCGATGTCCTCCAGCATGGCCTTGCGGCGGTCACCAAAGCCCGGAGCCTTCACGGCCGCCACTTTCAGGCCGCCACGCAGCTTGTTGACGACGAGCGTGGCAAGCGCCTCGCCCTCGACGTCTTCCGCGATGATGACGAGCGGACGGTTGGACTGCACTACGGCTTCGAGAACCGGAAGCATCGCCTGCAGCGAGGACAGCTTCTTCTCGAACAGCAGGATGAACGGGTCATCCAGCTCGACGGTCATCTTGTCGGCATTGGTGATGAAGTAGGGGGAGAGGTAGCCGCGGTCGAACTGCATGCCCTCGACCACTTCAAGCTCGGTCTCGAGGGATTTGGCTTCCTCGACCGTGATCACGCCTTCATTGCCGACTTTCTCCATGGCGCGGGCGATCATCTCGCCGATCTCTTTTTCGCCATTGGCAGAAATGGTGCCGACCTGAGCGATCTCGGCAGAGCCCTTGATCGGGGTGGAGTTGGCCTTGATGTCCTCGACGACTTTGAGCACGGCCTTGTCGATACCGCGCTTCAGGTCCATCGGGTTCATGCCGGCAGCAACCGACTTCATGCCTTCGCGAATGATGGCCTGGGCCAGAA
>CAZCEG010000117.1:0-7206 GCA_964497275.1 uncultured Oceanicaulis sp. | reverse complement strand
TGTCGTTGCGGCGCTTCAGGTCGCGCATTGCCCATAACCGCGCCCTGCGGGATGCCGGCCTGCCGAACATCACGATTCACGGCCTGCGCCGGAGCTTCGGCAGCCTGTCCGAGTGGTGCGAAGTGCCCGCCGGCATCGTGGCGCAAATCCAAGGGCACAAGCCGAGCGCGACCGCAGAGAAGCATTACCGAGTCCGCCCTATCGACCTGCTGCGCCAATGGCACACCAAGATTGAAGCCTGGATTCTGACCGAGGCCGGCATCGAACAGCCGAGCGAGCAAGAGGCCGCCCCTGCGCTCCGCGTGGTGGCCTGACAGAGCATTACCGCACCGGCCGGCCGCCGGCAGAAATCGGGGAGGCGTAGTGGTACCAGCACCGCGCCGCCCCTGACCGTTCAGTGTAAGGAGGCTTCACCAAATGGCTACCGCAAATTCTACCGAGCAAGAATGCCCCGTTCGCGCTGCTGATGGGATGTTCTTCGTTACGGCGACGCGCCCCATTCAAACCCCCCGCCGCCTGATAAGTCCGGGCGTCCATATGCTGATTGACCCCGCCAAGCGCGCCGCAGATGGTTCGATGGTCCTGTGTGGGAATTCCGTTGAACGGTGGCAGGGTGGCAGTTATCGCGGCGTCGTAGTCGCAATCTACGAGGAAGAATAGAGCGAGCATGCCGCGCCTAGGACGGCCATCCGAAAAGGGGGAAACCTTCGCCCCTGGCGCGGCACCCAAACGAAGGAGCGCAAGAAGGAGCGCGAACGATGAGACCAACCCTCAAATACTCGACCCTTGCCGAGTCGCTAGCGTGGCTACGCCTTGCGACGGGGAGGGATTGGACGGAAAACGAACTGCTTGATGCTGCCACAAGCCGCCGAATCACCTTGCACGCAGCGCCCCCGATAACCGCAAACGCGAACCTGTGTGAGCTAGACCTAAGCCGAGACGCCCCCGCGCCCTTCCGCGTCAAATGCCGCCTTGGCTGGCGTATGGCCCTGCTGTACCCGCTGCATGTGGCACAAATAATGCACGCTGGCGAGACCGAGACCGTTCATGCCGCCGGAGAGGTACAGGAACCGCACGAACACATCTATTTTTCCGAGCCGTTCCGGGCGCAACGGGAGCATGTGCGCGTTGCGCAGTCCGCCCTAGAACGACTGGCCGCAGAGTTTCAGGCTCCAACCGCATCCGTGCCGACCGAGACGGCCGCGAATGACACGGACTATGACGCAGAACTTGCCGCCCTTTTCGACCCTGTGCGATGGGCAACGCTGGAGGCGCTTTTTCCCGATGGAGGGAAGTGGGAGACTCACGCGGAGCGCGCCAGACGGAATGGGCTGATTGCTGCGAGAGTGGAGCGCGGCAAGTTCAACCCCTATCGCGCCGCCCGCTGGTGGATGGAAACGCAAGCGCCCCACGGCTGGAGGTGGGAACGGTGCGCCCGAGTCCTGGCAAACAGCCTGCCGCCCCGCTCGCGCGACTGTGGGCACCTTTTGACTGGCGACCTCGACTAACCGCCATTCTTCCGCCTGAGATTGTCGCCACGGAGGCGCGAAACCGCCGGAAAGTCGCCATCTTATCGCCACTATTCCGCCTGAATTTCGCCATGCAATCCGGCTGCATACCGTGGTTCCGTCACCAACGACGGAGCCCCCGCGATGCAAGCCCAAACAATCCCGACCGCATGGCGCAATGATGCGCCGCTCGCCGCCCGCACGCTCTCGACCGAGCAGGCCGCCGCCGCCCTTCACATCCGCCCGCAAACCCTGCGCGCCGCCCTTTGCCGCGATGGGCATTACTTCGGCATCCGCCCGGTAAAGCTGCCGAATCGCATGCTTGCATGGCCTGTTGAGGCTATCGAGCGCGTTACCGCTGGCGAGGTGGCCTAAATGCGAAGCGCCCGCCCTACCGAAGCAGAAGCGAGCGCCTTGGAACCGCGCCGCAATGATACCGCGCCGGACCTTTTCCCGGACACCCTGCCCGCTGCAACGCCCGCTATCTGGCCGACCGCTGGCACCCGCAAAGCCGACGCCCTGGAAGCCCTGATTGCACGCCCGCTGAATCAAGCCGACTACCGGCCCGGCTGGAGATTGGCCGCGCACATCAAGAGCCTGAAGGATGACGGATGGGGCATCCGCTCGCGCCTGTTCAAGCATCCGCGCTGCGCCCGTCCGATTGCGCAATACACCCTCGACCGGCAAGACCCCGCAACCGCTGCCGCCCTCGAAAAGCGCAAGCAAGGCGGATTCATCGCCCCCGAGCTGGCCGGCTGGCTGGCGCTTCTGGCTGTGGTCGCAACCCTTGCCGGCTGGCAGTGAGGCCGCGCCATGCAAGTGATATTCGCCCCTGACTGCCGCGAGGCATTCGAGCGCGCCGGCCTCGACTACCCGGAGAGCGAACCCGAGCCCGGCCGCCTGTGCCGATTCCCGACGAACGGCCGCAAGGATGATGCCGCCGGCTGGCTTCGCCTGTTTCCTGACGCGACCGGCGCAGTATTCGGCAACTGGCGCGACGGGAGCGTCTTCAGTTGGCAATGCCAGAAGGACGGCCCGCCGCCAAATCCTGCCGAGCTTGCCGCCATCCGTGCGCGCGCAGAGGAAGCCCGCAAGCAGGCCGAAGCCGAACGCGAGGAAGGTTATCGAGAAGGCGCACGCAAGGCCGCTGCAACGTGGCAGGCGGCCGAACCTGCAACGGCGCACCCCTACTTAGAGCGCAAGGGCATCGCCGCCCATATCGCCCGTGAGCGTGGCGGGTGGCTGGTGATTCCCGTATTCGACCAGGCCGGCAACGTTCAAAGCGTGCAAAGCGTGAGCCCGGCCGGGGAAAAGCGATTCATGCCCGGCGGGAAGATGGCCGGCGGCCGCTGCTGGATTGGCGAGCCGACCGAGGCCGGCCCGCTGGTGCTGTGCGAGGGGTACGCGACCGGCGCAAGCATTGCCGAGGCGACCGGCTGGCCTGTGGCCTGCTGCTTCACTGCCGGGAACCTGCGTCGGGTGGCGTGCGACGTGCGCGAGCAATTCCCGCGCGCCAAGCTGGTGATTGCAGGCGACGACGACCGCGCGACCGAGGGCAATCCCGGCCGCACGAAAGCCCTTGAGGCCGCCAAGGTGGTGCAGGGCATCGCCGTTTTCCCGACCTTCGACGGCCCCGAGGGCACGGACTGGAACGATTACGCCGCCGCGCATGGCCTGGAGGCAGTGCGCCGGGCAATTGCCGACGCAGTGGAGCCGCCGCCCGTCCTGTGGCCTGCCGACTCGGGGAGCATTGCCGACTACCTCGACACCCCGCCGCCGGCCCTGCATTGGTTCGCGCACGAGCGCCTGTTAGCGAACCGCGCGCACCTGCTGACCGGCATGGGAGGCACGAGCAAAACGACCGCGCTTTATCACTTGGGCATCGCCGCCGTGATTGGCCGCCTGCCGTGGGGGTGGCAAATCGAACGGACGGGAGCCGCCCTGCTGCTGCTGGCCGAAGATGACGCCGCGAACGTGCATCGCGTCATTGCCAACCATGCGCGCCATGCCGACCTGAGCCCGCACGAGCGCCGATTGATTGCCGAGCGCCTGAAGGTTTTCCCGATGGCGGGGAAGTCCTGCCGCCTGCTGGCCGCCGGCCCGAATGGCACCCTTCACGAGACCAAGGAAGCCGCCGGCCTGTTCGCGCTTGCAAAGCGAATCCCGGAACTTCGATTCATCGGCCTTGACCCCGCGCTGGCACTGACCGAAGGCGACGAAATGAGCCCGGCGCATCAAAGGCGACTCGGGGAGCTTGCCGACCGGCTGGCACTGGAAACCGGCGCATGCGTGGTGCTGGCGAGCCATGCCGCCAAGGCGACGAACCAAGCCGACGAACTCGGGAGCCATACGAGCCGAGGCAGTGGCGCGATTACCGACGCGGTAAGGGGTGAGCTTGCATTGCGCACCATGACGGCCGCAGAGGCCCGGAAATACGGCATCAGCGACACCGCCGAGCGCAAGGCGCATGTGCAACTGACCCTGACCAAATCCAACGCCGCGCCGCCCGCCGCGTTTGTTCCGGTATGGCTGAAGCGTGGAACGGGTGGCCTGTTGAGCTTGGCAGAGCTTGCCGAGAGCGAGGGCGGCACCATCGGCCCCCGAGAGCGCAAGGCCCTCGACCTGCTGCGCGAGCTTTCCGCAGTGGAGGCCCCGCAACTGAAGGACTGGCGCGAGGCATGCGACGCCGCCGGCCTGCTGACTGGCAAGAGCCCGGACGCCAAGGAAAAAGCCATGCAAAGAATCCTGCGCGCCCTGACGGCCGCCGGGGAAGTAGAGCAAGGCATGCGCCGGGGAGTTTATGCGCCAGTGGCAGGGGGTGAGGAATGACCCCTTTTCACCCTGGCGAATGGACAACGGCCCACACCAAGCGGACAGACGGACACCCCCTAAAGGGGGTTGTCCTGTCCGTCCGCTCGCGTGGTGTCCGCAATGTCCGCTCGTTGTCCGCTTTTTGTCCGTTCCGTGTCCGCTTGATGCTGGAGACCCGCAAATGAGCCTTGAGCTTTTCAGAGCAGTGCAAGCCGCCCGCCTTCTGCTGGAGGAAGGGCACCCCCTGGCGCGAGCTTCAACCGTGGCCGCCGCTGAGTTCGGCGCGAGCCCCGACGAGGTGGCCCGCCTTGCACTGGAAGCGCATCACGCATGCAGCGCCGCCCGCGCACAACGAACCCAAACCGCCCGGCCGCTGGTGGCCTGCCGTGCGATTCCTGAATCTGCCGCCGATGGAGAACCGCAGCAATGACAACCGCAACGACCAAGGAAACCATGATGCAGCCGACCGACTACAAGCCCTATGCCGACGCGCTCGCCAATCAGACGGAACTGCGCGATGCACTGGAGAAGGCCCAAGCCCGACACCGCGAACTTTCGGACCGGCTGGCCAACATCGCCACGGCCGAAGGCTACGCGGCCCCCGACCCGCTGCAAGTCGCAATCGCAACCGCGCGAGGACTGCCGAGCGGCACCCGCGTGGATGAGATGGAGCGCCTGCGCTCCGAAGTGGCCGCGCTGAGTACCGCAATCGGCCGCCTTGAGCGAGGACTAGCGGACGCAACCGAGCGCGTGAATATCGAAACCCGACGCGCCCAAGCCGCCGCCTATCGAGCGCAAGGCGAGGCGCTGGAGAAGCTGCGCAAGGACTGGATTCACTCGGTCGACGCGATGCTGCGCGCGGTGGAGGCAGAGGACGCGCTGCTTGCCGAGCTGGTGACGCGAGGATTCTGCACCGGGGATGCAGTCATCACCCGACCTCATGACGCCTATGTAAGCCGCGAGCGACTGCGCGACTTCCTGACCAGCGAGCGCACCCGGCTTTTCAACCTGAAGGGGTAACGCAACCGCCGGCCGTGCCAACCAGGGCGGCCGGCATCACTGGAGAGCCGAGAACATGCGAGAGAACGACAAGCGCCGCCAAGCCGTGCGCGAGGCAGCAGAGCGCCGGGGATTGAAGGTTGAACCGCACGGCCGCAACGCCTGGAGGATTCACGGCGGAGGGCTCGAAATCATCGCCGCCGACCTTGCCGCCGTGGATCTGCACGAGCTGCGCCCGCCCAAGCCGGGCAAGCCCTGGCGCATCACGCATAGGACGATGGGGTAGGGCCCTTCTCAAGTCTATGGGTTACAGAGCGGGAACCGCTGGTATCCCTTCCTTTCGCTAAACGTGGTTTTTTTCCAACAAACCGCCGGAGATTCAAAGCCATGACGCCGGAGTTTTGCAAGACGTGCGGAGCGCCCCTAGAACAGCCCGAGACAGGCCGCAAGCGCCTTTACTGTGGCATCCCATGCCGACGCAAGCAGGAAGCCGCCCTAGACCGCATACGCCGCGCCCTGGCGCATGTGGAGGGCATGATTGCACGGTACCAAGCGCACCCGAGCGCATGGGGAGCGCGAACGCTGCCGCTACTGGAGCCCAAGCGCGACCGACTGGCGCGAGAGCTTGCCGAGCTTCAACGATGACGGGGGCGGGGGCGGGTTGAAAGTCCAGAAGGTGACGACCCGAGAAACCGCACGGTTCCGCACGCGCGGAAAATTCCCCTCTTTTTGAAAACAATCAAATTGACCGGACTGAACCCGCGCACCAGGAACTGAACCGCCCCCGAGGCGGTTTTTCTTCGCCAGCCGTCCGTGGTGGCCTAGCCGCAACGCTGCGCCGCACAATGACAGTAGCAACCACAAGCAAGAAACGCCGCATCACCAGCCCTGCAATGCACGCGAAGCGACGGCATGACCATTGCTTTCGCTTCTGGCGTGTTGCATTGCGCCAAGGGCACCGCGCACCAGAGGCCGCACAAGCCGCTGAAGCGCCCGGCAAGGGCAGAGCATCACCCCGACCCGCCGCGCCGCCTGTGGCCCTTCCTGGCGCGCCTGAAGGGCATTCCCGGCGGCCGCCTGCCGCCAAAAATCACGAGGAACCGAGCGCGCGAACCGCATGGACCCCCTTCCTTGACTGCTAACCGCGAAAAACGACGAGGCCGGCCGCGTGGTGCTGACCTCGCGCTGGCGCTTACAAAAGGCTTACACGACCGCCGAAAAGCAAAACGCCAGCCCCGAAGGGCTGGCGTAAGTGCTTGATGCGATTGGTGGGCCCCCTGGGAGTCGAACCCAGCACCAACGGATTATGAGTCCGCTGCTCTAACCAGGCATGAGCTAGAGGCCCGGTGCTACTGGAACCTCTACGCGTCGCTGTCGAGGAAGCTGCGCAGCTTCTCCGAGCGGCTCGGGTGACGCAGCTTGCGCAGCGCCTTGGCTTCGATCTGGCGGATGCGTTCGCGGGTGACGTCGAACTGCTTGCCGACTTCTTCCAGCGTGTGGTCGGTGTTCATCTCGATGCCGAAGCGCATGCGCAGCACCTTGGCTTCGCGCTGGGTCAGCGAGTCGAGCACCTCGCAGGTGGCGTCGCGCAAGCCGGAGTACATCGCTGCTTCGGCCGGGGCAAGGGTAGCCGTGTCCTCGATGAAGTCACCCAGGTGGGAGTCATCGTCGTCGCCGATCGGCGTCTCCATGGAGATCGGCTCCTTGGAGATCTTCATGATCTTGCGGATCTTCTCCTCGGGCATCTCCATCTTCTCGGCCAGCGTCGCCGGATCCGGTTCCTGCCCGGTTTCCTGCAGGATCTGGCGGCTGATGCGGTTCATCTTGTTGATCGTCTCGATCATGTGCACCGGGATGCGGATGGTGCGTGCCTGGTCGGCGATCGAGC
>CAZCEG010000116.1:0-7259 GCA_964497275.1 uncultured Oceanicaulis sp. | reverse complement strand
CATCCAGACCCGCTCCCGACCCGCAAAAGCCCTCACCTCTGCCCGACCGGGAGATTGAGCCGGCTCACATATGGACAGAGAACGCCGCCCCGCTCGTCGCGCAGCTCATGGAATTACGCCCCGACCTCGCCTATCTCTGGGGGCCTCGCCTGGCCGATTTCCTTGGCGTCGAACCGCGCTATCGCGGCACCGGCAAAGCCATAGCGACAGATCTGCGCCTGCGTCAGACGCGTGTAGGCCTCGTGCTTATGGAGATCCCCACCATATCGCCCCTCGGAGTGCTCCTGATCGCCGGGCAGAATAACGAGGTTGCCATCTCACTCTTCGAGCATCTCAAGCTGCCCTATGCCGAGGTTCACCCGCGGGACCCGAATGCCGTTGCCAAGGCTTTATCACTCTTCGGTCTCGAAGCGTCCATTACGCCTGCCACCTCACGACCTGCCCAGCCCTCCAAACCGCTATCTTCACAGGCTATGCCCGCAAGCGCCGACAGCCATGTTCCAGAGACCAGAAAACCTGCACGGCCGAAATCGACACGACAGAGCAAGCAAGGGGACTCTTCCCAGCCCGAGGCGGCTTCTCAAAAGCCAGCTTCAAAACCGAAAGCAGAAAAGTCTGAGAGTCCAGCTCCCGAAACCATTCCCCTGCCACTGCACACGCGAGGGGAGGAACCTGAAGACATGTTCGCTGCGCGGTTCGACGAGCCGGTGCCGCCAGATCCAACCCCCAAGCGCCCCTCATTACCGGCAGCCGCCAATCGACCCGACATCGTTTAATCTTGCCATTTGGCGGCTTTTGGGCTAATTTGCGCCAAAGGGAGCTTTCGATGCTTGAAGAACTACGGCGCACCAGGGCGGCACCAGATCAACCGCGCATCACGGAAGACGAAGCTGGCGCACTCGCACGTGCGGCCGTCAATCTGTTCCGCAAATGGGAGCTGAACGACGCTGAGGCCCGCGAAATTCTCGGCGGCATGTCGCCTCGTACCTATTCCCGCTGGAAGCAGGGGGACACAGGCCGTATCGACCGCGATCTGGCTACGCGGCTCTCATTGCTCATGGGTATCCACAAGGGCTTGCGATACCTCTTTACCGACCCCGCACGAGGCTATGCCTGGGTGAAAAAGCCCAATCAGGTCTTCGCAGGGCGCGCACCTGTCGAGATCATGGCGCAAGGCGATATCTTCTCACTCGCGCGCGTACGCGAGTATCTTGATGCCGAGCGCAGCGGCTGGTGATGGTGACGCTCGCCGAGGTGCTAGTGCATTGGCAGCACTCATACCGCATCATCCGCTCGATCTACCCTCCGATCGACCTCTTCGAAGATATTGCCGACCCGGCAGACTGGGAGGCGCTAGCTTCAGCAGAATCCAAGACCAATCCCCGCATCTGGGAGCATATCGGCCGGCTGCAGCTGGTTCCGGCCAACCGCAGGGTAGGGGGGAACGGAGCCAGCTATCTCATGGCACCGTTCGTCCATGTCAGCACGGACCGGCCGGGACGCTTTACGGACGGCACCTATGGTGCCTACAGCGCGGCCAGCAGCGAGGAAGCGGCTATCCTGGAAGTCGCTTACCATCACGCTTTGACAATGGCTAGCAGCGCGGAAGCACCCGGCTGGACATCACAGTTTCGCGCCCTGACAACCCCCCTGAATGTCGACTTGCATGACGCCCGCCCGCATCCGCAATTCCATGACCCAGAGGATTACCTGCCGTCACAGGCGCTCGCGCAGACTCTTCGCGCCAACGGCTCCAATGGTATCCTCTACAACAGCGTAAGATCCCCTGGCAGCGAATGTGTCGCCATCTTCTGGCCTGATCTGATGACCGTTCCCGTTCAAGCCGATCATTACGATTATCACTGGGACGGCACGCGCGTCGACAAGGTGCGCAATTGCAGAACCAAACAGATTTTCGCCCTATGAGCACTTCCAGGCCGGGATGATTGCTCGAAGTCCCTTACGGCCACTAGGATGGCCTCCTTGGTTAAATCATATAGGCGGTTTCTGACGATGAATTATTGGGGCGAGGGCAACCACCAACAGCCGCCACCTACCGGCAAGGAAATGCCCCCATGGCTACCAGGCGCGTTATTTTATGGCGCGGCCGCCGTCGTGATCATCGTGGCGCTAGTTGTCCGGTGGCTTATGTGAATGCCGGTGACACAGGCCGACACTGACCGGCCACCATTGACGCGTCCAAGTGGTATGTTAGTGCATTAACGTTCGCTGAGCATGCCAGTAATCGCGGTATAGAGTTTGCTCTGGTCGCGCTTGGCGCCGGCCTTTCGGTACTGTCTGAATAACGCGGTAATCCACGACGGGCGCCGACGGCCTCTTCCTCGGCTTCTAACCCGTCACTGCAAACCGGTCCGCACTCTCACTCTTGTCTTCCACGGCTCAGGCTATGCGTTGAGCCTGAGAGATGCGTCGGCGGAGACGCGCTTCCCGCGTAAGGAATGGATGCCCAAGAAGGGAGAATACCCCTCAGGAACTTCCGAACAGGCCGCCAGCCCGGTACGGAGTGACGCCCACTCGCACGGAAGGTCGGAGCGTCTTCCACAATATTGTGCCGCATCTAGAGAAAAGCCTGTTTGAAGGCGGCATAGCTGGCGTATGGTGATACGATACTATGAATCACCTATAATAGTCGCCTATGCCCGGCCGCTAGAAAGCCAAACCCATGAAACGCGTGACGGTCACTGTCGATCCGGACAACTACGAGGTGTTGGATCAGCTTGCCCGGCGTAGTGATTTCACCGCCTCGTGGCTGATTCCGCGTTCAATGCGCGAGTTTCTTGAGCGTCATGCCGAAGATCGTAGGATCGAAGTTCGCCCCGGCGGCGGGGGCGCCTAATGGCTACGCTGTCTTCCGCGCGCCAGCCGTCTCTACCGGGAATGTGCCCCGTTTCCGAAGCCGTGGCAGAACTTGCCGCCGCGGGTATCGAGCACCGCGGCGCCATATACACGAAGCGCGAAGTGGTCGAGTTCATTCTCGATCTTGCTGGCTATGGAGCTGGACGTCCGCTCCACCAGTACCGCTTGCTCGAACCGTCATTCGGTGACGGAGATTTTCTGAAGATCGTAATCGAGCGCCTGCTTGAAAGCTGGCGCAGAGCCGGTGCGCCCGGTGATCTCGTGGCGGCGCTCGCTCCCTGCATTCGCGGGGTTGAGCTGCACGCGTCATCATTTGAAGGCACGCGCGGGAAGATAATCTCGCTGCTGGGGGACGCTGGACTTGCCGCGGCCGCTGCCGGGCGACTTGCCGATGCGTGGTTGATGCAGGGCGATTTCCTGTTGGCCGACCTGCCTGGGAAATTCGATTTTGTCGTCGGCAACCCACCCTATGTGCGGCAGGAACTCATCCCCGACGCTCTGATTGCCGAATACCGCCTGCGGTACCGCACGGTGTTCGACCGGGCTGACATCTATATCCCGTTCATCGAACGGTCGCTAAGCCTGTTGAGCGAGGGGGGCGCTCTCGGCTTTATCTGTGCCGACCGTTGGATGAAGAACCGCTATGGTGGTCCGCTGCGCCAGATGGTCGCCGGCGGTTACCACCTCAAAGCCTATGTCGATATGACCGACACGCCAGCTTTTCATGCTGAGGTTATTGCTTATCCCGCGATCACCATCATCACTAAGGAAAAGCCCGGCAAGACGCGGATTGCGCATCGTCCGGCAATCGACAAGTCGGTACTGGATGAATTGGCGCGGCGTTTGCTGTCCGGTGATCCGCTACGGTCTGACGGTCCCGTCAAGGAAATGGCTGATGTGGCCATGGGTGCCCAGCCGTGGATTCTGGAATCCCCGGACCAGCTCATGCTGATCCGCCGGCTGGAGCGGGACTACCCAGCAATCGAGGATGCGGGCTGCAAGATCGGGATCGGTGTGGCCACCGGAGCCGACAAGGCGTTCATCGGCCCCTTCGACGAGCTGGATGTTGAGGACGACCGCAAACTACCGCTTGCAATGACTCGTGATATCGACAGTGGCGAGGTGAAATGGCGCGGCCTGGGCATCGTCAATCCGTTTGCCGATGCCGGCGGGCTTGTGCCGCTGGATTCTTATCCGCGGCTCAAAGCCTATCTCGAAGCGCGCCGGGACCAGATCGCCGGGCGGCACGTCGCGAAGAAGGCGCCGGCAAACTGGTACAGGACGATCGACCGCATTTATCCGGAGCTTGCAGATCGACCGAAGCTGCTCATCCCGGATATCAAAGGCCACGCGCACATCGTCTATGAGGACGGGCGCCTGTACCCGCACCACAATCTGTATTTCATCGTCTCGGACGAGTGGGATCTGAAAGCGCTGCAAGCCGTCTTGCGCTCGGGCATCGCCAAGCTCTTCGTGTCGATCTATGCGACTCGCATGCGGGGGGGCTACTTGCGTTTTCAGGCGCAATATCTGCGGCGTATCCGCCTGCCGCGCTGGCAGGACGTTTCGCCCGCTCTCAAGGACGAACTCATCGATGCGGCGGGGCGTCGCGACATAGAGGCCTGCAACAGGGCAGTTGCCAAACTTTATGGTCTTTCAAAACAAGAACGGGCCGCGATCGGCGGCAATGGAGATTAATTGGGGGGTGCATGGCGATCGATCTTGCCGACTACGAACGGAAAGCGCGCGAGGCAGTTCAGGCGTTTTGGGGCAACCGCGAAAAGGCGCGCCAGAAGCAGATTGAATCGGGCAAAGCCGATCAGGGCGAGCGGGCCGGCGTCACTGCTGGAAAGAACATGGACGGGTTCATCGCTCTGGTCATCGACATCGTACGAGCCAACGGGCTCGACCTTGCCGACATCCACCAGAAGCGCCGTGTGCTGACATTGCCCGGATATTTCCGGCCGACCAAGCTGTGGGACCTGTTGGTCATCAATGAAGGCCGGCTGATCGCCGCGCTTGAATTCAAGAGCCAGGTCGGCCCGTCCTTTGGCAACAATTTCAATAACCGCTCCGAGGAAGCGATCGGCACGGCGCACGACCTCTGGACGGCTTACAGAGAAGGGGCGTTCGGAGAGCGGCCGCGCCCTTTTGTCGGCTGGCTGATGTTGCTTGAGGACGCCCCGGCATCGCGCGCGCCTGTGAGAGATAGCTCGCCGCATTTCCCAGTATTCAAGGAATTCCAGGGCGCCTCATATGCCGAGCGCTATAATATCCTCTGCCGCAAGCTGGTGCAGGAGCAGCTTTATACGACGGCATCGATCCTGACTTCGCCACGCACAGCTTCCGATGACGGGGCCTATTCCGAGCTCAGCGACATGACGGGCTTGCGGACATTCGTGACCGAACTGGCGGGCCACGTGGCGGCGGAGGCAGCGCGCTCATGACCGATATTCGGCATATCCATCCTCTCGTCGGCAGTCGCTTGTCACGAGCGGGAGGCTATTGACCGATGTGGCCGGATAATGAGACGGAACGTGATTTCCTGAATTTCTCAGGTGTCGCCGACACCATCGCCGAGATCGTCGTACAGGCTAACGGGCGACCCACCTCGATCGGCGTGTCCGGCTCATGGGGCAGTGGCAAATCCTCGATGATCAAGCTCGTGCGCCGCTCGCTCGAACAGCGCGCCGAAGACCAGGCGTCGAACTTCGTTTTTGTCGAGTTCAATGCGTGGCTCTACCAGGGATACGACGATGCGCGGGCGGCCTTGCTTGAGGTGATCGCGACAAAGCTTGCTGAAGAGGCGGCCGCGCGCGAAACCGGGATCGATAAGGCGCAAAATTTGCTGAAGCGCGTCAACTGGTTGCGCGCCGCCAAGCTCGGCGCAGGCTCTGCGCTAGCCCTGGCGCTGGGGCTTCCTCCAACTGGTCTCGTCGGCGACGTGCTTCGGGCTGGCACGAAGCTAGCCTCGGGCGAGGGCGATGAAACTGACATCGCGAGTCTCGAGCAGAGCGGAACCGAAGCCAGCGATTTGCTCGGTGGCATCCTGAAACCCCGGCCCGAACTCTCGCCGCCGCGTGAGATTCACGCCATTCGCGAGAATTTCGCTCAGACTCTTGAAGCCATTGGCGTAACGCTCGTCGTTCTGATCGACGATCTCGATCGTTGCTTGCCGCCGACAACCATATCGACGCTGGAAGCGATAAGGCTGTTTCTTTTCCTTGAACGGACGGCCTTTGTCATCGCTGCGGACGATGCGATGATCAAGCATGCGGTAAGGCGGCATTTCGACGGCGTCGACGATGATCTTGTCACGAACTATTTTGACAAGTTGGTGCAAATACCTATCCGGGTGCCGCCGCTGGGGACGCAGGAAGTCCGTGCCTATCTGATCCTGCTTTTTGTTGAAAACAGCGAGCTTCCCGAGGCGACGAGGGAGGCGATTCGCAATAAGGTATGCCAGAGGCTTGCCGAAACGTGGCGCGGCAAACGCGTTGACCGAGCTTTCGTCGAGTCCATTCATTCCGACCTGCCTACCGAACTCGTCGGGAGGTTTGATACCGCTGACAGGCTCGCGCCGCTGATGGCATCCGCGTCGCAGATTTCCGGCAATCCACGGCTGATCAAGCGCTTTCTCAATGCCCTGGCTATCAGAATGGCGATCTCGAACGCGCACGGAGTGGGCGTCGACGAGGCGGTGCTGGCAAAGATGCTTCTGTTCGAGAGATGCGGCAATCCAAAGGTCTATGAAGAACTGACGCGCGTCGTCAACGAGGATGCGGACGGCAAGCCCCGTTTTATCGGCGGGTGGGAAGACAAGCTTGTCGCCGGCGAAGGGGCAGAGCTGACCGAACAATGGGACGAACCCTTCATACGGGAGTGGTTGACCATTCCGCCGAAGCTTGCCGATCTCGATTTACGTGGCGTGCTCTATGTCGGCCGGGAGCATGCGCCGCTTATTACACCCGAAGATCGCCTTTCTTCCGAAGCTGCAGAACTGCTTTCGGCGATACTCGACAATCCCGACATGGCAGATCGTCTCAAGGATCGGCTCGCGGCAGTTCAGCGGACTGAAATTGCGGTCGTCATGGACCGATTGCTCGACCGGGCACGCCAGGAACAGGAATGGGGAACGCCGCCGATCTTGGGGGCTTGTCTGGCCGTCGTGCGTGCAGACCCGGTGCAGGGCACGCGTCTTGCGGCATTCCTGCGCGAGAGGCCGGCCGCGCAGATTACGGCGGGCATCGTACCCAAGATCGCAGACCAGCCATGGGCGCGCGATGTTTTCAAGAAATGGCGGGAAAGCGGCGTTAGCCCCCCCGTAAAGACGGCCATAACGAAAAGAGAGAAGGATGGGGACGTCTCAGTCTAGTTCAGGG
>CAZCEG010000115.1:0-7336 GCA_964497275.1 uncultured Oceanicaulis sp. | reverse complement strand
GGGCCGTCAGGAATATGGCTCTTGCGATAGACGCCGAGCGCCTTGCCGTCCGCGTCCAGCATGACGATGGAGTTGTAATAGCGCGGGCCCTCACGCTCGAAGATCGAGACGGGGATAGCCACGCCGAGCTCTGCCGCGACCGGCTGCAGGGCCGTCACGCACGGATGCTCCATCGCCGGATAAGCGGTTGAAAACCAGTGCTCTTCCTGGCTGGTACAGAAATACGGGCCCTGATAGAGCTCCGGCGGCAGGATCACCTGCGCGCCCTTTGCGGCGGCTTCGCGCACCAGCGCTTCGACGGTGCGGATGTTGTCAGCCATGTCTTGCCCGAACGCGCCTTGCAGCACGCCGAGCGTTATCGTTCCTGTCGTCAAGACTAGTCCTCGTTGAGCTGGTCCAGCCAGTCACCCGGCCCGTCTCCGGTACGAAGGTCCATCACGGTCGGCCATAGCCGCCAGGGAGCGCTCGCATCGGCATTCCACAGCGCTATGTAGGCAAAACCGGTCGCCGGTTCCATGACTATCTGCGCCCCATAGCCGGAGAGATAGCCCGAATGGGCGATCAGCGTGCGGTCGCCCCAGCGATATATCCGCCAGCCAAGGCCATAATGGGTCTCCTGCACCCGGCCCGGAAAGCGCCGGTTCAGCCCCTGCGTCTCGCGCGGGGTGGAGACATAGGGTGTGAAGATGCGCTCGCGGATTTCCTGCGGAATGCCGCCGTCTTCAGAGATATGCGCCTGTACCCAGGCGATCAAATCTTCCAGAGACACCACCGCCGCTGCGGCTGGCGCCACCGCATCATAATTGCTGGCCGGGCTGCCCGGCGTATCCACACGGCGCTGCCAGCCCCGATGCGGGCGCGCCCAGCTGGCCGCACTGGTCAGATCGCGCTCGCCAAATCCGGCCGTCGTCATACCATAGCGTTCATAGAGACGGCGGCGGACATTGCGTTCATAGCTGGAACCGGTGGAGCGGCGCACAACTTCAGCCGCGCCCGAGAACACGATGTTCTGATAGGTGTGGCACTCGCCCACGGCGCAGACAGGATCAAGTTCGGCGGTGTCATTGAGAATGAGGTCGATGGCGCGGCCTTCTTCCAGCCGGTTGTCATATGCATTGCGCGGCAGACCGGTGCGGTGTGCCACCAGGTCCAGCACGGTCGGCTGCTGGCGGGCATTACGCACGCGAATGGTCTCTGGCGCAGGGTCGTCGAGATGAATGCGGCCCTCATGCTCCAGATGCGCCAGCAACACGCCGGTAATGCTCTTCGTCAACGAGGCGGCACGGAACACGGTACGCGGCGTGATCGGATCACCGGACCCCGCCGCCGTCTCACCGGAGGTGTAGATCAGGGCAGGGCGTCCCTGCTCGATAATGGCGACCGCCAGCCCGACCACGCGCCGGGAACTGGCGGCCTGATTGAGCCGTTCAATCACGGGCTCCAGATAGGCGAGATTGGAATAGAGAGACACCCTTGGCTGGCGCGCATCGCCCAGCTGGGCCAGCGTCTCGGCCTCATCTATCATGCCGGGCAGGAAGCGCTCCGGCGCAATGCGCCAGACAAAATCATCGCCATTGCTACCGCCCTGCTCGACGGGCGCAGTCATGCCTTCCGCCACGTAGGCGACATCCAGAGCCTCGGCCATCGCGGCCACCTCGGCCAGCTGCACAGCAGGATCGATTTCCGGCGCGATGACAGGGTCTTCAGGCGGGTCGAACGCCGCCTCGTCATCGATGACAGGGCCGATGGCAAAGACCGGCTCGTCTTCGCCTTCGCCTGCCTCCGCCTCGCTGCGTGCGGAATAGGGCTCACCGGGCAGTACGCTTTCAGGGCGCACCGGCGCAGCCTCTGCCTCAAGGCCTGCTTCGGCCTCGGCAATGGCGAAGACTTCGCTCTCGGCCTCAGCTGCCGTTTCAAGGCTTGCCAGCAGGGCATCGGCCTCGGCCATGGAGAGCGTGGTGGCAATGCCGGGATCGTCATAGGCAGCCTCTGCCATGGCCGTCAGCGCACGCAATTGCGGCGTTGGCGGCACGGCGCTGGACGCCGCCGCCAGTGTCAGAGCTGCACAGGCAAATACCGTATGACGCATGGCCTCACACCAGCGGCTGGTTACAGGTTACGCAATGAAAGGCGCCCCCGCCTGACAGGATATGCAAAGACGGGCTGGCTGCAAGAGCCCTTCCCGCAAAGTAAGGTTTCAGCGCGGTTACCGCCGCCTGCACGCGGTCGTTATAGGCGGGCACAACGACGTTCTTCGGCCCGATGACCCAGTTCATGTGCGAGGCGGCTTTCGGTTCCCCCTCCTCATCCGTCACCAGCCCCGGCGACGGGATGCGCACGATTTTCAGCTTGCGGCCCTTTGCGTCGGTAGCGCTTTCCAGCTGGCGGGTAATGGCGTCATAGATCTCCGCATTGGGGTCATCACTACCGCTCGCCTCCTGACAGGCCACAATCCCGGGCGCGATGAAGCGGGCGATATTGTCGACATGGCCGTCCGTGTGATCGCCAATCAGGCCCTCATCGAGCCAGATCACGTGTTGCAGCCCCAGCGCCTCTTTCAGCCTGTCCTCGACCTGAGCTTCGGTAAGCGACGGGTTACGGTTGGCATTGAGGAGGCACTGGCGGGTGGTGATCACACTGCCTTCGCCATCAAACTCCAGCGCGCCGCCCTCGCAGACAAGATCGACCTCACGCAATTGCGCGCCCGCAGAAGCCGCTATCGCCAGACCGATCTGCTGGTCACCATCGAGCGCATACTTGCCGCCCCAGCCATTGAAGCGGAACCGGATGGCAAGGAGCTTTCCCCCCTCCACCGCGAACACAGGGCCGGTATCGCGCGCCCATACATCGCCGTAAGGATTGTGCAGGATTTTCACATCCTTGCCCATCGCCTTGCGGGCGCTGGCCTCAGCCTCGGCAGTTGCCGCATGGATGACAAGCGCCTGGCCACCTTGTGCCATCAGAGTGCAGAACGCGGCAAACTCGGCGCGGGCAGGCTCCAGGTTTTCTTCCCACAGATCAGCCGCCGCCGGCCAGCACGTATGGATCGCGGTCTGAACGGCGGTTTCGTGCGGAACGCGGCGGGCGTGGGACATCTGGATATACCTGCAAAGCGGCTGGACTGAGGGGCCTCGCTTACCATGCCCTGCCATCGGTAGCGACGGCGTTAAGCGCCTGCGCACGGCAGTGCCCGTCAGAAAGAAAAGGGGCGGCCCTTTGAAAGGACCGCCCCCGATAGTCTCTAGCCGTAAGGCTGTCGTTACTAGAACTCGTAACGCAGGCCGATGCGGGCACGCCACACCGAAGCCGAGTTCGAGTTGAAGTTTACCGGCAGGTTCCGGAAGGTGTTGTAGCGATACACGCAGTCACCGGCGTTCACGCAAGCCGTGCGCGGCGCGTCGCCCGTCAGGGCAGGCGCAGCGTTCACACCGAGCGTATCGACATCAACGCGGCGGACCAGATCAGCGCGGATTTGCGGCGACTGGTTGTTGCCCGGACCGTTGGCGCGCGTGCCCCAGCTGTCATTCAGCAGGTTCAGCACGTTTTCAACGTCGAGCACCACTGCGAAGCGGTTGTCACCAACCCAGCGGTTCACACCCGGAATGCCCGGCAGGTATTGCTGGACCCGCAGATCCCAACGCTGGTTCCAGCGCGAGGACGACGAGTTGACGTCGTGGATGCGGCCACGTGCGATACCCAGACCATTGAGCAGGTTGTTGAACGCCACTTCGTTCCAGCCAGCACCGTAGACAACGAGCGGATCATTGCCCGCGAGCGGGATGTAGGCCGGGTTGTTGTCAAACGGGTTCTCGCCGCCACCAGCGCGCCCGAAGAGCGCGTTGTTGTTATCGATATCGTAGGTGATCGTGTACGGCGAACCGGACTGGATCTGGCCAAAGATATCAACGCGGGTCCCGAAGTCCTGAACCAGCTCGAACTCATAGCCGAGCGCCAGGCGGAAGGCATGCTCGACCTGGTAGGCGGAGGTGCGCACTTCCGGGAAGTTCCGGTCGATGGCCGTCTGGCCACGCCAGGACGAAATACCGCGCGACGAGCTACCCTCGGTGACAAACTCGATGTCCTGGAAGGCATAGGACACGAAGAAGTCGAGGCCGTTCTCGAACTCGTTGGCGAGCGACACGGTGAAGGTATAGCTCTGATCGCCAGATCCGTTCACAACCGTGGTCCGGTTGGCAATGCCGAGCGCTTCCAGATCAGCGTAGATGGCGCGGCCGTCAGGCGCCGTGCCGGTGGGCAGCGGGCTCGTCGGCTGGGTTTGCGCGTAGTTACGCCACAGGAAGGTGTCCTCAGACTGGGTGTAGAGCAGCTGGGCAGACACCAGATAGTTCGAGCCCAGGCTGAAGCCGGCGAAGTTCAGGTCAAACTCCTGATCAATGCGCAGCGAGGCTTTCCAGTCAGACGGGATGTTGAAGCCCGGATCGATGGCGTCGATGGCCACCGGAGTACCGGCGGCAACGAAGGCCTGAAGTGCCGGAGGCACATTGCGCGGATCAACGTTGGTCACGCCGCCGGCAATTGCGGCGCCACCCGGAACGAACCGGTTCACGAACACGGTCGGCGCCTGGAAGGCGTTGGACACCCAGACCTCCGGGCTACCGCCGGCGAAGCGGCCCACGCCACCGGTGATGGTGGTGCGCGAGAATGGCTCGTAGCGGAAGCTCAGACGCGGCATGAACAGAGACAGGCCGTCAAGATTGGTCGTGTTGGAGATGCCAACATCAGCCGCGTAGGACGGATCGAGGGTCGGCTGGTCGTCTTGCGAGTAGTACTCGTAGCGAAGACCGGCAGACAGTTCGAGGTTCGGCATGGCCTGCCAACGGGTCTGACCGAAGGCGACCCAGCGCGAGTAGGCCCACTCAGCCGCGCCGTCGCGCGCGTTGTTGGACGGCACGTTGCGGTAAGCCACGTTTGCTACGCGGTTAAGGATGTCCGCTGCGCTGTTGAACTCGAAATCGCCGCGCGAGGTGTCCACGAACAGGTTGTAAAGGTCGTAGTTTTCGTACTCACCACCCACCGTGAAGATGAAATCGCCAGTGCGGTAATCAGCAGAGCCGAAAAGCTGCAGGCGGGTATCTTCAAACTCGTTGGCGTGACGGAAGCGATCGCAGCCACCGGTATAGGTGCGCGTGCCGGAGTGCGTGATCAGACCATCCAGCGGGGACCCCGCCACGTTGGCGGCATTGAGCCGGAAGGACAGCTGACCGACATCCGGACCGGCAAGGCAGTTCTGGCCACGAATGAAGTCGATGAAGCTGGCGCGCAGCGTGGTCGACAGTTGCGGGGTCCAGTCAGAGAAAAGCTGGGCGGTGTAGCTCGTCAGCTCGGTCGGCGTGGCATACCAGGCCGAGGTGAAGTTCGTCGCGCCGATATTGCTCGTGCCAGCATCTTCGGTCTGCTGGTAGGAGAGCTGCAGGCGGTGGTTGTCGTTGATGTTCCAGTCGATACGCGCGAAATAGCGGGTGGTTTCTTCCGGAATGGCACCTTGCTGCGGACGACCGCCCAGATTGATGCCATACGTGCTCTGGACCATCTGGTTCAGGGCGTCAAAGAAGCCAGCCTGAACGCCATTGGCTGCGTCAACCGAGGTGAAGTCTACCGACGAGGCGGTCTCAAACCGGTCGTAGGAGAGCGAGAAGAACAGGCGATCACGGATGATCGGACCCCGGAAGGTCACACCGTATTCTTTTTCGTCAAACTCACCCGGGTTGAAGCTGCCGCTGCCGCCAAAGGTGGAGCCGCCGATATAGTCCTGGTCGCGATAGTAGTAGAAAGCCGAACCGTCGAACTCGTTCGAACCGCCACGCGTGGTGACGTTGACGAGACCGCCGGTGAAGCCCGACGCCGTTACCGAGTAGTCAGAGGCTACCAGCGCCACCGACTCGATGATGTCGATATTGATGGGCGAGCGGGCCGTGGCGAAGGTGTTGGAGCCGAGGCCGAAATTGTCCTGCTGGCGCGCACCGTCGATCGTCACGCCATTGAAGCGCGGGTTGACACCGGCGACCGACAGGTTGTTCGGGCCGTTCGAGGTGGCAAGCGGGTCACGCAGGAGCGTCGACACAACGTCGCGGTTCAGCGAGGGCTGGTTGGCGATGTTGCGGGCGGTGAAGTTGGAACCCACGCCATTGTTCAGATCGGTCGTGTTGATCGCCTGACCGGTAACCGTGATGACTTCCGTGGTCTGCGGAGCCAGAGCGATGCGCAGCGGAGACTGCGAACCCGGCTGCAGGCGCAGGCCGTCAAGCGCCTCACCTTCAAAACCGGCCGCAGAGACAGTCACCGTGTATGGACCACCAACGCGAAGGCCCGACGCGAAGAACTGGCCACTGGCCGTCGTCGTCGCAACCGAGACCGTGGAGGTCGGCACGTGAATGATGGTGATGCGGGCGTCCGCAATCGGTGCGCCATTGGCGTCGACAACAGCGCCGCGCAGTTCAGCGGCGGTCTGCTGGGCATGTACGGCAGCAACCGGAGCCATCGCGGCGAGCGCGGCAATGGAAGCGCCGTAAGCGAGCTTCTTCACGAATTTCATGGGTAAGGTCCCCCTGGATCGACCAAAATGAAGCGAAGCCCATCGGAACATGGGCGTTCGGGGGACCGCTTACGGACGCTGAGAGTCGGTTCGGTGACACAAGTGTGAAGCTTTTGTTACAGACCGGGCCAATTGTTAACAGCCGCCGATCCGTACACCGCCAATGCGAACGGGCTTAATATTATATTATTCAGACAGATAGTGCCTCTTTGTGCTGTAGCGGCCGCAGTAATCTGCGCGATTCTGAACAGGTACGCCGGTGTCACACGGCTTCATGAACCGGCGAAACGTGACTTTCCGGCAACGCCGCGCATGACAGCCCGCACGCGAGGCCGGCTGCCTGCTACATTCGCGGGGTGCAAGCGCGCCGGTAATGACTAGACTAGTCCTCCATCACATCCTGATGTCCTCGCGATCCCTGCCCATGCCCCCAGTCAATCCGCCCACTACAACCGGCCCGATATCTGGCGCACGCATGCTGTGGGCCGGCGCTGGGCTGTGTGCAGGCCTGCTGGCATTGCGCATAGCCGGGCTATTGCTGGACCCCTCCAGCCTTTATGCGGATGAAACCCAGTACTGGGTCTGGTCGCGTTCGCTAGACTGGGGCTATTTCTCCAAGCCGCCGCTGATAGCCTGGATCATCGCGTTCACCACGGCGATTTTTGGCGATTCGGACTGGGCGGTGCGTCTCGCTGCCCCGGTGCTTCACAACCTGACAGCCATCTTCCTTGCCATGAGCGCGCACCGGCTGTTCGGCCGCGCGGCGGCGTTCTGGACCCTCGC
>CAZCEG010000114.1:0-7339 GCA_964497275.1 uncultured Oceanicaulis sp. | reverse complement strand
TGCCGGAACGGGCAGCGAGGTGACGAGCGTGGCCGTCATCACCACCGGCGCGACCTCCAAGCGGGGCATTGCCGCAGCCCCGCTCTATGCCGACATGGCTATCCTTGATGCCGATCTGACGCTTGGCCTGCCCAAACCGATCACGGCGGCGACTGGCATTGACGCGATGGTACATGCCATCGAGGCCTATACCGGCAAGCGCTTTAAAAACCCGGTCTCCGATGCGCTGGCGCTGGCCGCCATGAAGAAGCTGCATGGCGCGCTGGAGCGGGTCTGCAAGGATGGGGCAGACCGTGAAGGCCGCGCCGACATGCTGCTGGGCGCCATGCTGGCAGGGCAGGCCTTCTCCAATTCGCCGGTCGGCGGGGTGCACGCCATGGCCTATCCGCTGGGCGGCATGTTTCACGTGCCACACGGGCTTTCGAACTCTGTCGTGCTGCCGCCGGTCTTGCGCTTCAATGCGAGTGCGGCAGAGCATCTCTATGCCGAGATCGCGGCCCATATCGGTCTTGAAGCCAGCTCTGCGGCCCTGATAGACGAGATGGAGCGCATCGCCGAAGCGGTTGGTATCGAGCGGCGGCTCTCCCAGCTTGGCATCAGCCATAATGACGTGCCCGCCATGGCCGCCGACGTGGCCGCCAATGACCGGCTCCTGCCCAATAATCCGCGCCCCATGGGCTATGACGACATTGTCGCCATGTATGAGGAAATCCTGTGAGCGGACGCGAGCCTCCCGCCCGCCGGTCCGAATACCGCGTCTTTGAACGCATCGAGACGCGCTGGGCCGATAACGACACCTATGGCCACATCAATAATGTCACCTATTACGCCTATTTCGACACGGCGGTGAACCGCTGGCTGGTGAAGGCGGGCCTCCTGGACATTGCGGGCGGCGATCCCATTGGCCTCGTTGTGGAAACCGGCTGCCGCTATCACGCCCCGGCCGCTTTCCCTGACACGCTGGAGGCAGGCATCAAGGTGTCAAAGCTCGGCAATTCCTCGGTGCGCTACGAGATCGCCATCTTCCAGACCGGCGGCGAGGAGGCCATCGCCGAGGGCTTCTTCACCCATGTCTATGTCGACCGCAAAACCCGCCGCCCCAAAGCCCTGCCGGAGCCCTGGCGCACCGCACTGGAACGGTTGATGGGTTAGGGGCGCTGAAGCAGGATCGGCACGCTGATCACCATCGCCAAGGGTATCAGGATCACCGCAATGATGATCGCGTCGTGATACCAGCGGATACTGCCGCGCCGTTCCCTTTCATCATCGGCCAGTGACCTCAAGGCCGCCTCGGGAGAGATGCCTTGCTCAAATCGGGCGGCCACCAGCCCCAGCTGGGGGCCTTTGCTCAACGCGTTCACGGCGAGATAAACCAGATGCCGTGCCGCCCATCGCTCCGGAGCCTTGTCAAGCAGCCCGGTGATGTCCTTGCGGGTAATGACCCACAGGCTGCCTAAAAACAGGGCGCAACCTACCGTCACTAACGCGACCAGAGTGTTGTGGCCCCATTGTTCGGAGGCAAAAAAGAGACCGCCGGCTATCAGCATCGCCAGCAAAGGCCGGATCGGCCAGTACGCATCCAGCCGCAAGAGAGCAAGCCGTCTCATTCGCCGGGCTTCCGCGTCGGCAAGCTTAACCGCAGCCGGACTTAAGCCAGCCTTCGCCAGAACGGCCTTTTCCTTGTCGGTCAGACTCATAGGTGCCCCCCTTTCCATTCATCATGGCGGGTTGGGCGACGGGATCAAGATCAACTTGGCCAAGCAGCCCCTGCCGGTTAGCGTGACCCATGCCTACTATTTTGCGCATTGATGGCTATCGGTTCTATTTTTACAGCCATGAGCCGAATGAACCGCCGCACGTCCACGTGGACAAGGCTGGCGCGACGGCGAAGATATGGCTCACCCCTGTTGGGCTTGCTCGCAATATCGGGTTTCGTGGCCGCGAACTGTCGGCTGTGCTAAAATATGTGACGGCGCACCGAGACGCGCTTCTGGAGGGCTGGCATGACTTCTTTGGCCATTGAGACCGATATCCGTATTGCCGCCGCCCGGATCGAGGGTGAGGTGCTGGCTGTCGATCTGGCCGACGGCAGGTCGATCAGCGCGCCGCTGGCCTGGTTCCCGCGCCTGTTCAATGCTAGCGAGACAGACCGTCAGGCCTTCGAAATCAGCGGTGGCGGATATGGCCTGCACTGGCCCTCGCTCGATGAGGATATCAGCACTGAAGGCCTCCTTCGGGGCGCGAAGAGCCCGGAGCTCGCCCGCTAGCTCGCCCGTAAGCCCCTGCCGCTTTGCATCTCACGCTGTCGCGCGCTACACCGCCTTTCCATGCGTGAGATCCGCCGCCCCTTGCATCTGATGGCTGCTGCCCTGATCGCCTTTGGCCTTGCCGGGGCGGCTGTGCTGGCACTTGTCATGAGAGCCACCTCGTGACGCCGTCGCGGGCGCTGGAGGAGGGCATTGCGCAAGGCCGCCTCACCGAGGATGGCGGCCAGCGTGCCATCGCGCTCTATCTCGATACGCTGATCGAGGACATAGAGAGCTGGAAGGGCGGGCGCTCCGGCCTGTTCCGCAAAGCGAGCCCGCCGCCCAAAGGGCTTTATCTCTGGGGCGGGGTGGGGACCGGCAAATCGCTGCTTATGGATTTGTTTCACGACGCGGTGGGCCTGAAGGAAAAGCGGCGCACGCATTTTCACTCCTTCATGCAGGACGTGCATGCCCGCATCGCCCGCGAACGCGCGACGAAGAAGGGCGAACCCCTGATCGCCGTCGCCGACCAGATTGCACGCGAGACGCGGCTTTTATGCTTTGACGAGCTGCAGGTGACCAATGTCGCCGATGCGATGATTTTGGGCCGCCTCTTTGAGCGCCTGTTCGAGAAGGGGGTGGTCGTGATCGCCACCTCCAACCGCCACCCGTCAGAGCTCTACAAGGACGGGCTCAATCGCCAGCTCTTCCTGCCCTTCATCGCCATGATCGAGGCAAGGCTTGACGTGATGCGCTTGGATAGCGGGCGGGACTACCGGCTGGAGCGGCTGTGCGCCGCGCCGGTCTATTACACGCCGCTGGGCGCTGAGGCCGATGCCGCGATGGATGCCGCCTTTGCCCGCCTGACGCTAGGTGCGCGCGCCCAAAGCTGTACGCTCACCGTTCAGGGCCGCGCGCTGGAGGTCACTCGCGAGGCGGCAGGCGTTGCCCGTTTCAGCTTTGCCGAGCTGTGCGCTAGGCCGCTCGGCGCGGCGGATTATCTGGCGCTGGCTGAGACCTTCCACACGATCCTTATCGATCAGGTGCCGCTACTGACGCCCGACAAGCGGGATCAAGCAGCCCGCTTCGTCACCCTGATCGATGCGCTCTACGATACGCGCGCCAAGCTCGTTATGAGCGCAGAGGCCGAACCGGCTGCGCTTTACCCCGCGGGCGATGGCGCGTTCGAGTTTCAGCGCACCGTTTCGCGCCTGATGGAGATGCGTTCGGTCGAATACCTCGCCGCCGAGCGTCGTATGGCCTCGCCGCAGCCCTGATTATTGTATAGCCTGCCGGTGTCAGGTGGCAGGGGTCGAGCCGCTGCCACGCAATTGTTCTGGGGGGAACACTCATGATCCGGATAGCTATAGCGGCCCTGTTGGCCGGGATATTGTCTGTGGCTGGACTCTACGCCTTCGGCCTGACGGATGGCGGCATGGCGCAGATCAGCGAAGACGGCGATAGCGAGGCCGCAAGCGAAATCGCGGACGCCGGTGAGGATGCGGCGCCAGCGGGTGAGGAGCCGGCTGCAGGCGCCTCTGTCTACACGGCAAGCTTTGATGCGCACGGCTATTACATGCCCACCAGCCGCATCCAGACCGGCGACTGGGTGCTTGACCACCTCTTCATCGGCCATGAAATGGATTTTTCAGACTTCCGCGCTGCAGGCGAGCCTGCCGATCGCGTGCCGGTCTGGATGGTCTTCAACCATGTGGACAGCCCGGTCGAGGTCAACGAGCTTGGTCAGGAATATGCGATCGATAACCGCCGGGTCCGGGCGAGCCGTTACCGGATTGCCGATGGAAGTTTCGAGTTCGATGCCCGCCATGACGAGATCGGTGCGATCTATCTTTACGGCATGATCGATCCTGACCAGATTCAGGGTCCCGTCGAAGGCACCACAGGTACGCCCGCCCTTACCGGCGGCATGGAGCTTAATGGCGAGCGCCTGCGCAATGTCTCCTTCGATCACTGGTATGGCGACTGACGCACGCTGTCAGCCCAAAGCGATGAGGCCGCTCCGGTGATCCGGGGCGGCCTTTTTCTTATCCGGTATAGGAGGGGCCCTGTCATTACAAAGCTGTAACTTGGCAGAAAGGTGAAGCGAAAGGACAGTCAAGGAGCAAGCTGGCAAAAAGTCAGCGCTAAACAATATCGAGGTCGATAATGGTCACTCAGTTCCTTGCTGCCAGCCTGCTGGCAATTGCTTCCCATAGTGCAGAGCCAAGCTCGCAGGACGCTTATCGCGCTGATCTGGCGGCGATACGCGATACCATCCTCACCCATCATCCCGGGCCCGTTAACGAGGCCAATCCCGCCTTTGCCGAATGGCTGGAGGAGGGCTATCAGCGCGCGCTTGCCCGTGCGGACGAGATCAATGATCCGCTCAGCCATTTCTATGGCCTCAGCGCCTTTGTGGCGGGCTTCCGCGACGGGCATCTGGGGCTTGCCAATGCGCTGCCCAATCCGAATTTCGGCTGGCCGGGCTTTATCGCCGCATGGCGCAATGACGAGATTGTGGTGCTGGGCGGCGAGGCCGATGCGCCGCCTGCCGGTGCGGTAATCCGCACGTGTGACGGCCGCCCGGTCGCCGAGTGGATCCAGGTCCGCGTGTTCGATTTCATGTTCAATCCGGACCTGCCCTCAGACTGGTATCCGGCTGTCACCCGCGCTTTCCTGAGCCGCGGCAACCCGCTTGCGCCTCTGCCGGGTGAATGCGTGTTCGAGCTGGACGGGCAGGCACAGACCCTGTCTCTGAACTGGCGTGAAACCGATGCCGAGACGTTCTCGGTGGCATTTCAGGCAGGCGGGTTCGGCCAGCCGGACGAGGCGGGCATTACCGCGTTCGCCCCGAACCGTTACTGGGTCGCGCTGCCGACTTTCGGGCCGGGCGGCGAGCTCGCCGAGACGATGACCGCCATGTGGGAGCGCATGCGCGACAATCCCCAGACTTTCCGCAATGCGGAGCTGGTCGTGTTTGACCTGCGCGGCAATGGCGGCGGGTCCAGCATGTGGGGCGACAGGTTTGATACGGCCCTCTTTGGTGGCCAGCCAGATCAGGCCCCCAGCGGCGCGTATGTGGACTGGCGCGCCACGCAAGGCAATCGGGACCATATCGCCGAAGCCGCCGACGGCTTTATCCGCGAGCAGTTCGGCGAGGATTCCGAGGCCATGGCCTGGGCGCGCCGTATCATTGCAGGCCTCGATGAGGCCATCGCCAATGGCGAGCCGCTCTGGCGGCAGGTAGATGATACGGGCGAAGCCGATCAGACGGCTCTCGAGCCGCCCGCCAATGTAAGCGCACGGGTTGCGGTGCTCACCGATGGCTCCTGCGCCAGCGCCTGCCTTGATTTCATGGACCGGCTGATGGCGCGGCCGGGCGTTGTCCATATCGGTGCGCCGACCAGCGCTGATACCGACTATATGGAAGTGCGCACCATCACCCTGCCGTCCGAAGCGGCCCGGCTGACCTTCGCACAGAAAGTCTATCGTGGGCGCAGCCGCGGCACCGGCGTCTACTATACGCCAGATGTCAGCTTTGACGGCCTTTTCTGGACCAGTGAGGCGCTGACCGCGTGGGTCAATGGCTTGTACGAGGCCGGGCAGCTGGACCGCTGACCTGACATTTCCTGTGGGTCCATGGGCAAGCCCTTCCGGCGGCGCTAGCGTCTCTGCCGGGAGGGCTTTTCCATGACAGACCTGCGCAGCGTCGCAAGCGCCATCATCACGCTGTTTGCGGGCGTCGTCGTTCCGCTCATCGTGCTGGCGGCGCTGTTTCTGATCGGTGATCCGCCGGCCATCATCGCGGCGTGGGAGCGCGGCGATGTGGACGTCATCGCGCATGAAACTGCCGTGCATGATACCGGCTATGGCGAGGTCTCCCGCCTCGAGGTCATTGCGCGCGGCCCAGCCGGCGAAGAGCGCCTTCTTCGTCTTGCCGATGACCCAACAGGGGGCGGGGCGGCAAATCTCTTCCCTGTCGGCTCACGGCACATGGCGCGCCTGTCGCCGGGTGGAAACCTCGCCTATCCCGATGGCGAGACCGGCATGTTCACCTTCGCTGCCTTCACGGCGGCACCCCTGATCCTGTTTGTCGTGCTCGGGATAATCTTCCGCCCGGTGATTGCAGGTCTGGCGGCGCTTGTTCCCGCGATAGCGGTGCGTGCAGACCTGATCCGTTCGGCGCTTCGCACTAGCACCGCGCTGATGAGCTTCATCACCATTCCGCTCTTCGTGATGGGCCTGTTCTGGAGCCTTGGCGAAGCCCCCGCCTTGCGCTGGTTTTCGCCGGTTGAGGAGGCACAGATCATCGCGGTCACCACGCAGGAACAGGCTGACGGCAGGCTCCTGATTACCGGGATCAGTGTTTCCGCACCGGGCATCGCCTTCCCTGACGTGACCGGCTTTGCCCAAGCGTCTGTCAGCGGGGCGGAGGCAGCGCAAGCGAGAATCGGCAGCCTTTATCCGGCCCGCATATACCGGCACCGGCCCTATGCGCTCGGATGGCGCTGGTTTGATTTTGTGGTTATCGGCGTGACCGCGCTCAGCCTCTTGATCATGGGGGCAGGGATATTGGCCATCGGGCGCCGGATCGTCTTTGCGCGCTGACCCTTGTCCGGACAAATAACGGTGCCCGGACATTGCGAAAAGCCTCATGCGGCGCTAGACAGCGACGCGTCAGATTTTGCGCCGCAGCACACACCTGTCACGGCGTTCCTTAACTCACGAGGAGAGGCCCATGGCCCGCAAGAAGATTGCCCTTATCGGCGCCGGCATGATCGGCGGTACGCTTGCCCATATCGCCGCGCGCGAGGAGCTGGGCGATGTTGTCCTGATGGACCTCGCCGAAGGCACTGCCAAGGGCAAGGCGCTCGACATCGCCGAAGCCAGCCCCGTGTTTGGCAAGGACAGCTATCTTTCCGGCGGTTCGGTGGAAGACTACTCGCTCATCAAGGGCGCGGATGTGTGCATTGTCACCGCAGGCGTGCCGCGCAAGCCCGGCATGAGCCGCGATGACCTTCTGGGCATCAATCTCAAGGTCATGAAATCGGTCGGTGAAGGCATCAGGAAATTTGCCCCGAACGCCTTCGTGA
>CAZCEG010000113.1:0-7345 GCA_964497275.1 uncultured Oceanicaulis sp. | reverse complement strand
CAGGGTGAGCCATGGATATGGCGCTACAAGGATTTGCGCAGCTGGTGGAGCGAGCCGCACCATGAACGCGTAGGCGGGGTGCGGTCCGAAGCCCCCACCGACTGGATGCCGCGCTCCAAGCCTGTGGGCTTTATCGAATATGGCTGCCCTGCGGTGGACAAGGGCGCAAACCAGCCCAACGTCTTCATCGATCCGAAAAGCTCTGAAAGCTTTGCCCCTTACTTCTCTACCCGCCGCCGCGATGACCTGATCCAGCGCCGCTATATCGAGGCGCTGCTGGGCTATTGGCAGGCTGGCACGGGCAATAACCCGCACTCGCCGCTTTATGGCGGGCCGATGGTGGACCTCTCGCTCTGCCATGCCTGGACGTGGGATGCGCGCCCCTTCCCGGAGTTTCCCGCGCGCGGCGATATCTGGGACGATGGCGCGAACTGGGCGCTCGGCCACTGGCTGACCGGGCGCGTAGGCCAGTCCGGCCTTGCCCGCATCGTCAGCGATATCGCCGCAGATGCAGGGCTGGAGACGATCGATACGTCCAGCCTTGATGGCGTCGTTACCGGCCTTGTTATCGAGGGCGGGGCGCGGGCGCGCGATGTGCTGGCGCAGCTCGGAACCCTTTACGGCTTCGACCTCGTTGACCGGGCGGAGGGCGTTGCCGCCCTTGCCCGCCGGGGTGAAGCCGCCACCCTGATCGCGCCGGATCGCCTCGTGCGCGAGGGCAATGGCGCACCGATCTCCTTCATCCAGCCAGCGCTGGCGGGCCGGGTGCGGGAGGTGCGCATCACCCATATCGGCGATGGCGGGGATTATCAGCCCTCTGTCGCCAGTGCGCGCGGGCTGGATGGCGCGGTGGAGGGCGTTGCCGCTTTCTCCTGCCGTGTGCTGGCCGATCCTGCGCGCGCCAAGGGCTGGGCGGTGGACCTGCTGGCGGAAGAAGAAGGGGCAGGCATTGCCGCGCAAGGCGTGCTGCCGCCTTCCCTGATGGCGCTGGAGCCCGGCGATGTCGTCATCCTGCCGTCTGACGATGGCGGACCGCAGCGCTGGCGGGTGACCTCCTGCGAGGGGCTGATCGGCCGGGCTGCCCGGCTCGAGCCTCTGGTCTCCCGCGCGCCCGTTCTTGCGGGGTCCGAGCCAGTGCTGGCGGATGGTGACGCGGTGCTGCCGCCCTCGCGGCCCTTGCTGGCGGTGATGGATTTGCCTCTGGGTCCGGGTGAGGGGGAAGCGCGAAACGGCCTTGCGGTTGCGGCTTTTGCCTCGCCCTGGCCGGGTGCGCTCACCCTCTTTGCCGGGCCGGATGCGGGGTCTGCAACCGCCCGCGCAGAGATTACGAGCCCCGCTCTGATGGGCCGTCTGGAAGCGGCCCTGCCGCCGGGCCCCGAAGGGCGCTGGGACAGGGCCAGTACAATCGAACTCACTCTCCTTGACGGCGCTCTGGAAAGCGCAGCCCGGCTCGCCGTGCTCGGCGGTGCCAACCGTATCGCCATTGAAGGCGTGGAAGGCTGGGAGGTAGTCCAGTTTGCCGACGCTGAGCTCATCGCGCCCGGCCGCTGGCGGCTGACGGGCCTGCTGCGCGGGCTTGGCGGCAGCCCCTCAAGCGGCGCCGATGAAGGCGCGCGCGTGGTGGTGCTGGACGATGCGGTGCGCGTGCTGCCGGTGGAAGCAGACGAGCGGGGCGAAGCCCTGACCGTCATCGCGGTGCCAGCGGGGCGGACCTTCGATGATCTCTCCGCGCGTCAGGTGGAGACGGTCTATGCAGGCATCGACCGGCGCCCGCTGCGTCCCGTCCATCTGCAAAGCCGCTGGCAGAACGGTGACCTCCATTTCTCATGGATACGCCGCACACGTATTCAGGGCGATGCCTGGGGTGTCGGCGAGGTTGCGCTGGGAGAGGCGAGCGAGGCCTATATCGTGCGCTTGTTCGATGCGGGCGACGCGATGGTGCTGGAGCGGGAGGTAACCGGCCCGTCCGCGCTCATCAGTGCCGCCGATCTGGCGTCGGCCGTGCCGGGCGGAACGGAAGGCACGCGCTGGAGCGTCGCCCAGCTGTCCCGGAGCGTCGGTGAAGGGGTGGTGGGGGAGGCGGAGGTTTCTGTTCGTTGAAACAACAGCCTGCCCGTGTTCCTGGTCTGCGTTGGTGGGTGGGACAATAGTGAAACCGAGATGGTTTGCACCCTGACGGGGTCGGCTATAATGATTTGAGTGCGGCGGGCCGAATCAGATGCCTTTGAAGTTTCATCCGAATCCTGGCTCGGTCGTGCTATGCGATTATGAACCGGGTTTTCGTGCCCCGGAAATGGTGAAACGGCGTCCGGTGGTTATTATATCACCGCGCCTCAGGCAGCGTGATAATCTTTGTACGGTTGTTCCGCTGAGCACGACCGAGCCACACCGCAAATTCGATTATCATTGTGAAATCGAACTCGATTTACCAGATCCTTACAGTTCTCCAAAGCACTGGGTTAAGGCTGATATGATAGCTACTGTGGCGTTTCACAGGCTTCTCCCGTTTCATACCGGTAAAGGAGAGGGTGGACGCCGAAAATACCTATACCCCCGAGTAACGGCTGGAGACTTATCTCGGATTCGTGAATGCGTTAAATGTGCATTGGGCCTGCTGTAACTTGAAATTAACCGCCTTCGGTGCTATTTTCATCGTGTCCCCGCTCTGCTTCGGCATCGGGCTTAAGTCCCCGGAAGGGGCCGCCACGTATAGCGAAACCAAGCTGACGTGGCGTTGATTTTGGGGCCCCGCTTCGGCGGGGCCTCTTATTTTGGGGTGCAGGGATCAATACCCTCGCGCATCGCCAAGGCAGGCTTGCGCTGCTATCTCCTCATACATGCAGAACCCGTATGCGATTCTTGGTGTCAGCGAGCGCGCCTCGGCGGACGAAATCCGCAAGGCCTATCGCAAGCTCGCCAAGGATCTGCACCCCGATGCCCGCCCCGGCGACAAGGTGGCCGAAGAGCGCTTCAAGCAGGTGACATCAGCGTTCAAGCTGCTGTCCAATGCCGAGACGCGCACGAAGTTCGACCGCGGCGAGATCGACGCCGAGGGGCGTGAGCGTCCGCCCTTCCACTTCCGCTCCCAGCCCGGCGCAGGCCCCGGCCAGCGCGGGCCGCAGGGGCGCTTTGAGGATCTGGGCGACATATTCTCCGATCTCTTCGCCGCCGAGCGCGGACCTCGACGGGCGCGGCGGCCGGTGCCTGAGAAGGGCGCCGATATCCGTACCCGCGTCACAATCTCCCTGCCGGAAGCAGTGAAGGGCGCGCGAAAGCGGCTTTCTTTGCCGGGCGGGCGGGCGCTCGATATCAGCATTCCTGCTGGTGTCAGCGAGGGTCAGGTGCTGCGCCTCAAGGGGCAGGGCCAGCCATCTCTGACCGGAGGCCCTGCAGGCGCGCTGCTGGTCGAAGTGCAGATTGTGCCCCATCCCCATTTCCGGCGGGAGGGCGATGATATCCGCCTGGATCTGCCGATCTCGCTGAAAGAGGCGGTGCTGGGCGGGCAGGTGCGCGCACCCACGCTCGATGGCGATGTGGAGGTGCGCATCCCTGCCGGTGCCAGTTCCGGCGCGGTACTGCGCCTCAAAGGGCGCGGCGCGATGAAGGGCGATGGCAGCCGGGGCGATCAGCTCATCCGGCTGATGATTGATCTGCCGCCCGGCGATCCTGCGCTGGAGGCTTTTGCCGAAAGCTGGACCCCGCCCGCCGGATATGACCCGCGCAAGCGTTTTAAAAGCTGATGGGCCACCCTCTTGGCCCGGAGCCTGCATGACTGCACTATAACCAACTCGTTCAGATGATGTTCAGCGCGCGCGTGTCAAACCCTGTCCCATGATCACTCGCTACACCCTTCTTCTGGCCTTCATCGCTGCGCTTGCCGCAGCGGATGCGCGCGCCATGCAGATCGACACGGCCTCGCAGGCCTTCGATCCGCGCTCGCGCTATTCGGCTGAGGAAGCACGCGGCCAGAGCCAGTCCGGCAACGTGGTGCCTGCGCGGGTGGCAATCGACAATGTGCGCTCGCGCTTTCCCGGCGCGCAGGTGCTGGACGTGGAACTCGTGCGCTCCGGCGCGCCCTACTACATCGTGAAAATCCTGACCCAGGACGGCCGCCGCCTCGATGTGCGGGTCGATGGCCGGACCGGGCGGGTCATGTAACCGGATATATCGCTCAAGGGAGTTGCCCAGATGCGTGCCCTGATAGTCGAGGACGATCCCGACCTTCGCCGCCAGCTCAAAGACGTGCTGGACCATTCCGGCTATGCCGTGGATGAGGCAACAGACGGCGAGGAGGGGTGGTTTCTGGGCGATACCGAACCCTATGACGCGGTGGTGCTCGATCTCGGCCTGCCGCGCCTTGACGGGGTGAGCGTTCTGGAGCGCTGGCGCAGCGCGGGGCGGGATTTTCCTGTCCTGATCCTCACCGCACGTGACCGCTGGAGCGAGAAGGTTGCAGGGTTCGATGCGGGCGCGGATGACTACCTCACCAAGCCCTTCCATCCGGAAGAATTGCTGGCGCGCCTGCGCGCTCTCACGCGCCGGGCGGCGGGCCACACCACCTCCACGATCGAGATCGGCAATCTGTCGGTGGATACGCGCGGTGCGCGGGTGTTTGTAGGCGATCAGCTGATCAAGCTGACCTCGCACGAGTTCCGCATCCTCTCCTACATGATCCATCACCGCGAGCGCGTGATCTCGCGCACCGAGCTGGTGGAACACATTTATGATCAGGATTTCGATCGCGATTCCAATACGATAGAGGTATTCGTCGGCCGCCTTCGCAAGAAGATCGGGCAGGAGCGGATCGAGACGGTGCGCGGTCTTGGCTACCGGCTTGTCGATCCGTCGGCGAATGAACGGGCCAAGGCCGGGTGAACGCGGACAGTCCAGGCGTCCTGTCAGAACATGGCTCGCTGGTCCGGCGGCTGTCTCTGCTTGCGCTGGGCTGGGCTCTCGTCCTGCTGGCCGTCGGCGCTGTCTCGCTGACGGCCGTTTTCCGCCAGACCATCCTCACCGACCTTGATAACCGTCAGGCGAGCATTGCCGAATTTCTGCTCGTCTCGCTGGAAGTAAACGGCAATGGCGAGATCGCGCTCAGCCGCGATCTGCTCGATCCACGTTTCGGACAGGTGTTTTCCGGGCGCTACTGGCAGGTGACGGAGGTCGATGCTCTCCCGGATGACGAACCGCTTCTGCGTTCCCGTTCGCTCTGGGACGAAACCATCCGTATTCCCTCCCGCGTTCAGACGGCAGCCATCGCCGCGACCGGCCAGCCGGTTGCAGGCAGCGCCACCGGCCCTGATGGCGAGCCCTTGCGGCTCTCTCTTCGCACGGTGGTGCTTCCGGGCCGCGAAGAGGCCGTCCTCATTCTGGCCGCTGAAGACCGCCGCCCGTCTGACCGGCGTGTCCTGACCTTCGGGCTGGTCGCGGGCGGTCTGATGGGCGCGTTCGCCATCCTTCTGGCCGTTGGCGTGATCATTCAGGTGCGCGTCGGCCTCTCGCCTGTGCTGAAGATGCGCCGCGCGGTGGCGCGTGTCCGCGATGGCGAGGCTGAACGTGTCGAGGGCCGCTATCCGGTGGAGCTGATGCCGCTGGCGTCCGAACTCAACGCCCTGCTGGATCATTCTCGCGAAGTGGTGGAGCGCGCGCGCACCCATGTCGGCAATCTCGCCCATGCGCTCAAAACCCCCATTACCGTCCTCACCAATGAGGCCCGTCAGGATGATACGCGGCTGGGCGAGCTGGTGCGCCGCCAGACCGGCAACATGTCAGCGCAGGTCGAGCACCATCTGCGCCGGGCGAGGGCTGCGGCCAATGCGCAGGCGATTGGCGCGCGCACCCCGGTCAATGAGGTGATCGAGGACTTGGGCCGGACGCTGCGCCGTATCTATGCCCGGCGTGATGTCACGCTCGACTGGGA
This sequence comes from uncultured Oceanicaulis sp., assembly GCA_964497275.1. Taxonomy (GTDB): domain Bacteria; phylum Pseudomonadota; class Alphaproteobacteria; order Caulobacterales; family Maricaulaceae; genus Glycocaulis. The sequence continues at coordinate 1,425 of CAZCEG010000113.1, read as the reverse complement.
GGTGGCCGGCACGCCCGTTTTCCGGGGTGAGCGGCAGGATCTAGAGGAGCTCGTCGGCAACCTCATGGACAATGCCTGCAAATGGGCGGCGAGCCGTGTGACGGTCCATATCGAGGCGACAGCTGACGGCTCGGTGGACGTGCGGGTGGAAGATGATGGCCCCGGCCTTGAGCCGGAGGTGCGCGCGCGGGTGCTGGAGCGCGGCGTGCGGCTGGACGAGCAGGCACCGGGAACCGGCTTTGGCCTCGCCATCGTCAGCGATCTGGCGCGCGCCTATGGCGGAACCATCGAGCTGGGCGAAAGTTCCGCAGGCGGACTGTCTGCACGCCTTGTCCTGCCTGGCATTCAGCGCGGCGGTGAAACGCGCCATTAACCGCGATCTGGGAAGTTGAAGATTGGTAAACCGGTCTTAACCGCGAGATGACAACGCTTGCGCCGCATAAACTTGCCCAGCTTCGCGCGCTGATGCGCGCGCTGCCGGAGCCCTTGTGCGCGCAGCTCGTCGGTGCGGTCAGTTCAGGTGACAAGACGCTGGGCAAGCTGCTTGCCGCATGCGCGAAGGACCCCGAAGCGGCCGCACGCGAGCTGCTGTTTGCGCCTCTCGCACCCTTGAGCCTTGATCCGGCCTCGGCGCGTCCTTCGCTCTCCCACGCTCCGCCCGCCATGCTGGAGACGATCTGGCGCTGGGTATCGGAAACACTGGCCCCTGACATCGCCAACGCCATGCGCAGCCGGGTCGCTGACCCGCTGGCAGAGGACGATCCGGCGCGCGATGATCCGCTGCGGTCAAGGCTCGCTGCCTCCATGGTCAAGGCCATTGAGGCAGTGCGCGAGGATCCGCGTGCCAGCAAGCAGTTGCGCCACCGTCTGGGGGTGAGTGATTTTCGGGCGGTCCTGGACGTGGCGGCGGTGCTGCGGGTGGCGCCCGTCGTGCGCCCGGCGCTGGAGGGCTTTCCTGCGACCATTGACCACATGACTGAAGAGCGCGCCGCCATGATCCGCGACCGGTATGACGCGGCCTATGCGAAAGATCCCGATTCCGGCGTCTGGCTTCTTTACCTCCTGATGGCGCGCCTGAAGCGGCCCTGGGAGATTTTGCGCGTGTTTGAAAAGATCGCGCGGCGCGATGATGATTTCCTGCTGTCGCGCACGGATGTTGCTGCCATCGGCGATGCCATGCTCGAGGATGCGGCGTTCTACCTGTCGGGGTTCGCCGAATTGCCGCGGTCGCTCGACGGCGCGCGTGATGCAGCCGCCAGTCTGAACCAGTTTGCGCAAGTGACAGTGGGGATGACGCGCGAGATCGGCATCCGCAAGGATGGTGGCTGGGGCCGCCAGATCCTGGCGCTGCGCCAGAAGGCGGCCCAGCAGATGGAGGCCATCCATGCGGAGGCTCTGACGCGCCTCGACAAGGCAGTGCCTGAT
>CAZCEG010000112.1:0-7352 GCA_964497275.1 uncultured Oceanicaulis sp. | reverse complement strand
GTCGTCAAACTTGTATGGATGGGCGGTCGCCGCCGTGATCCAGACACGCTGCTCACGCGCCGCTTCCGGCAGGCGGTGCCAGCTTTCTGCGCCGATGGCCGAGTGGGGACACCAGACATAGCCAGACCGGGTGAAGTCCTCGCTGATGCGCGCGCGGATCGCCTCATCAAGCACACGCTCCACCGTCACGGCCCGCGCGCCCGGTTCCAGCGCGGCAAGGCGTTCAAAATTGTTCGGTGCCCCGATATCCATGGCGTTGGCGAGTGTGGCGACGGAGGCCAGAGGCTGGTAGAGCCCGGTTGCCGCCCAGCGCGACAGGGCTGCGTTGGCGTTCGTGGCGACAACCACCGGACCGATGGGCACACCGATGGCACGGGCATAAAGCGCAGCGAGCGCATGACCCAGATTGCCCGTCGGAATGATGAAGCCGGGCGCCACGCCGCTCGCCTTGGTCACCTCCAGCGCCGCAGAGGCCAGATACACCATCTGCGGCAATAGCCGCGCGATGTTGATGGAATTGGCCGAGCTGAAATTGAACCGCCGCGACAGCGCCGCATCGGCAAAAGCCGCCTTCACCAGCGCCTGACAGCTGTCAAAATCGCCCTTCACGCTGAATGCCGCCACCGAGCCGGCCCAGCAGGTCAGCTGATGCTCCTGAAAGGCAGACACCCGGCCCTCGGGATAGAGAATGGCGAGCGCTACATTCTCCCGGCTCTCGGCGGCGCAGCCTGCCGCCCCGCCTGTATCGCCAGAGGTCGCCACCAGCACGGTGAAGCGTTCACCGGGGCGAGCCATCCGGTCTAGCGCACCCATCAGGAAGCGCGTGCCGAAATCCTTGAACGCCCCTGTGGGCCCATGAAACAGCTCCAGCGCGCGCAACCCCGGACGGGCGGGATCAGGCGTCACCAGCGGTACCGGAAAGTTGAACGCGCTGGCGCAGATATCTTCCAGCGCCTCCTCAAGCGCATCACCCTCGAAGAAGGGGTGGAGTAGGCGCTCGGCCAGCTTCGGCAGGGGCAGCCCCGCAGGCAGCTCTCCCGGCTCAAACCGCGGCAGGTGTTCAGGCACGTAAAGTCCGCCATCAGGCGCCGCGCCACGGCGAATGGCCTCGCTCAGCGAGACCGGCGTCTTGGCGCGGGTCGAGACGAATTTCACGCCACCGCCTCCGTTGCCGGTTCCAGCTTTGCGCCTTGCGAGTTGATGGCGGAGCGATAGCTGCGCGCCTTCATGCCGTCAGCAGCAAACGCCGCAACCATCGCCGTCTCCACCGCGCCTGCATCGCTCTGGCTTGCCCAGGCGAACATGGACGGGCCGGAACCGGAGAAGGAGCACCCGAGCGCGCCTGCCCCGAGCGCAGCCGCCTTCACGGCAGGCAGGGACGGCAGGAGATAGCGCCGCTGCGGCTCAATAAGTACATCATCTAGCCCTGAGCGGATAAGCGCATGATCGTTGGAGGCACACCCCGCCACGAAGGCAGCAAGGCGGCGCGAATGCTCCACCACGGTCTCCAGCGCGATCGTCGGACGCAATATGCCGCGCGCGGCGCGCGTCTCGATCTCGGCATCCGGATGGACCACGATTGATACCAGACCCTGCGGCGCCGGAATACGGCGCACATGGGCCGGATCAAGCCGTGCGGCAATTACGAGCCCGCCCAGAAGGCTTGCCATCACATTATCCCACGGGGGCGGGTCAGAGGAGACGCGCTCGCCTTCCAGCGCGAAGGGCAGCAGGGCTGCATGGTCGAGCGGGCGCTCCAGAAGCGCGTTGACCGCAACGACGGCGGCAACGGCAGAGGCAGCGGAGCCGCCCATGCCGGCGCTCACCGGCACCTGCTTGTCGATAGCGAGGCGGACACCAAAGCTTGCCCCTGCAGCAACCAGAAGCGCGTCTGCCGCCGCCAGCGCGGTATTGCGGTGCGGCTCTGCCGGCAGGTTCGGCACACAGCCGGTCACCTTGCCGAGGCGCACGCCCGGCGCGGCTTCACGATGCGCCGTCACCTTGTCTTTCAATGCTTCAAAAGCCTGCCCCAGAACGTCAAATCCCGGTCCGACATTGCCAATGCTGGCCGGTGCACTGGCCGTGGCGATGGAGATCATCGCGCGTATCCTTTCCTTGCCCGCCATGGATCAGGCCCTCAGCCGGAGGGGGCGTTCCGGCGCGCCCTTGAGGACCTGCGCTGAAACCTCAGGCTGGGACAGACTGCGTTGAATGTCCATCACGTCTGCGAACATGGCTGCAGAGGTCGGCCAGCGTCCGGCACCCTTGCCAAAGATGGCGTGTACGGCATGGTCGCTGCCTGTGATCACGAAGCGGTTTTCCTCATTGCGTGCACCGGCTAGCGGGTGGTTCAACGGCACCGCGCGCACGCGCACCTCGGCCTTGAGCGATCCATCGGGCAATAGCTCGCACAGCCCGATCTGCTTGAAGGCCATGCCTTCGCTGCGCGCCGCCGCAACCTGCCCCGCATCGACCGCACGCAGCGAGTCTTTCGCAATATCGGCAGGGTCAATGGCAATGGCGAAGGCTTCGCGGATGAGGAGGGAGAGCTTGTCGGCGGCGTCATGCCCGTCAACATCGGCAGCAGGATCGGCCTCGGCAAAGCCCAGCTGCTGCGCGCGGCTGACCGCAAGGTCAAACGCCATGCCTTCGGCCAGACGGCCGAGGAGGAAATTGGCCGTGCCGTTCATCACGCCTTCAATCCGGCGCACTCCGCCAGCGCGCACCAGACGCTCCAGCACTTCCAGCACAGGCGTGCCGCCACCGACAGAGGCCGAATAGGCAAGCCTGCCGCCGGACGCTCTCGCTGCTGCATGCAGCGCATCATAATGGCGGGCGAGTGCTGCCTTGTTGGCGGTGACAACGCTGGCCCCGCTGGCAAGCACGCCCTCCATGATCGCGGCAGGGTAGTCCGCCCCGCCCATCGCCTCGATCACGAGGTCAGGCTTGTGGGCAAGCGCGCGTTCAAGGTCTGACGTGAACACCACGCCCTCCTCGCGCTTGCGCGCTTCGGGCTTCCTCACCAGCACAGGGTTCAGCTCAAAGAGCTCCGGGCGGGATTTGAGATGCGCCAGCACCCCTGCCCCCACCGCGCCGCAGCCCAGAAGCGCGACACGCAAGGGGCGCTGCAGCGAAGCCTTCGCCTTGCGGGCGGGCGCCGAACAGATGCGGGTGGCTTCCGCCGCGCCAAGGGCGGCAATCTCGATGACCACGCCGGCATCACGCGCTGCCCAGATGGCCTTGGGCTGAATCAGGCCCTTGCTGGCTTCTTCCGCCTTCTCATAGCTCAGCTCGGCATAACGCTCCGCATCCGGATTTTTTGCCGGATCTTCCGCATATACCCCGTCCACATCCTTGATCAGCCGAACCCGCGCTGCCCCGACCCTGGCTGCAAAGAACACCGTCGTCAGGTCCGTCCCGCCCCGGCCGAGCGTCACGACGCCGTGCTTTGCGTGCTGCGCGGTAAAGCCCGGCACCACCAGCACTTCATGGCTGACGAGGGCGGCATTGAGGCCATCCGCATCGACCGACACCAGATTGGCATCGAGCGGATCGCCCTCAGCCATCAGGCCCATCTCGTCAGGATCAAGCACCCGGGTGCGCAGGCCCACACGCGCCAGCGCCAGCCCCATCAGCGCGGCAGACTGCAGCTCCCCCACCCGCGCCAGACGCGCAAGGAAGGCCGGGTGCGGATCAGCGCCCTCACCCCCCACACGCTCACCCTGCGCCAGCAGGGCATCGGTCTCGCCTGCCAGTGCGGAGACGACCGCGATCACCTTCTCGCCGCGCCGGACATGGCGGAACACTTCCTGCGCAGCGGCGCTGTAATCCGCTTCGTCCGCAAGCACGGAGCTGCCAAATTTCAGTACACAGACGGGCGGCTGTGCGTGGGCTAGGGCATCGGGCTTCATCGTCTGGGGTCCTTGGGGCCGGTGGTCTGAAAACGTGTGAATTGAAGACAAGAAAAAACCCGCTCGCCGGGTGGGGAGCGGGTCGGTCTGGGTCCTGTTTGAGGTTTGCCTGCCTCGTCAGCCCATATCCGTTCCGCCCCCGGGGCTACCGGTGGTGGTAATGGTGATGGTCGTGGTGGAGACAGAGGCAGACACAAGGCGGCCGCCGATGGCTGCGCCACCGGTGGAAAGCGTCATCGCGATGTCAAAATGCCCGCGCATGAAAAGCCTTGCCTTCGTGTTCAGAGCGGTTGGAGTGGGTCGAACCCGTCATGCTGCAACCGCTAAATTCTTTAATCAGCCTGCCTGCGAAATCCGCAAGGCGTCAAACAAAAAATTGGCCGGGCAGTCGATTTTCCTGCCGATAGCGTCCGGTATAACGGATAAAATATTGATTTTCTTGTGTTAAAATTTTTCACTTCGTCCGGACAAATTGGGGCTTGCGCTTTTGCTGCGCCTGCCGCAGTGTTTGTGCAACGGCGGAAAGCATGATTGCCAACCGCACGTTCAACCGTCTGACGCAATGCTTCGGACACATGAGGGCAAGTCGATGAGCGCGGCCATGAAGGCCATTGCGATCCGCGCAGAGCGCGAAACCCGGACCCGCCTGGTGGCGGTGACCGGGCTTACCGTGCTCGTACTCGTACTTGTACTTATTACCACCCATACGGGAGCGGTTGCCCCTGCCTGACGGTTGAACTCGAAAAAACCTGAAACGCAGAGAAGCCCCGCTCCCGAAAGGAAGCGGGGTTTTTCTTTTTCGCGCCTGGCGCAAACAAGGAGACCTCGAAAATGGAAGCCCGCATCTACACCGATAATGACGCCGACCCGTCCGCGCTGAAGGGTGGTGCCATCGCCATTATCGGCTATGGCAGTCAGGGCCGTGCCCATGCGCGAAATCTGCGTGATAGCGGCCATGAGGTGATTGTCGGTGCACGCGCAGGCGGCACGGCAGAGGCGCGGGCAAAGACTGACGGCTTCAAGGTGATGAGCCCCGCGGACGCAGCAAAAGCCGCAAAGCTCATAGCGCTCCTGACCCCCGACATGACGCATGCGGACGTCTACACGAACGACATCGCGCCGAACATGCAGGCGGGCGACGCACTCCTCGTCGCGCACGGCTTCTCGATCCATTACGGACAGGTGAAACCGGCCAGGGACATCGATGTCATTCTGGTGGCGCCCAAAGGCCCGGGCGATCTCGTCCGGCGCGAGTATGAGCGCGGGGCGGGCGTGCCGAGCCTCTTTGCCGTCTGGCAGGACGCTAGTGGCAAGGCGCGCGAGAAAGCGCTGGCTTACTGTGCTGGCAATGGCGGCACGGCGGGCGGCGCCATCGAAACGACATTTGCCGAAGAGACCGAGACCGACCTCTTCGGTGAGCAGGCCGTGCTGTGCGGCGGCGCGACCGAGCTGGTTGTCGCCGGTTACGAGACGCTGGTGGAAGCCGGATACCAGCCCGAAATCGCCTATTTCGAATGCCTGCACGAGCTGAAGCTGATCGTCGATCTGCTCTATGAGGGCGGTATCGCGAAGATGCACGAGTTCATCTCCGAGACGGCCAAATATGGCGATCTCGTCTCCGGCCCGCGCGTGATCAACGAGGAAACCCGCGCCCGGATGCGCGAGGTGTTGAGCGATATCCGCACGGGCGGTTTCGCCCGCGACTGGGTGCTGGAGAACCAGGCCGGCAAGCCGCGCTATGGCGCGCTGCTGAACGCCGATCTCGACCAGCCCATCGAGCATACCGGTGCCCGCCTGCGCGCCCGCATGGGTTGGCTGCAGCCCGGCGCAAACGCAGCCCGATCCTGATCCGTCCTGATACTGAGCAAAGGCGCTTACCCATGCATTCCGCTACTGCCTCCACCCTTAATGCCACCCAGCCTGCGCCCGTGAAAACCGGCGCGCAGCTGGTGGTGGAGGCATTGGAGCGCGAGGGCGTGACAGATGTGTTCGGCTATCCCGGCGGGGCGATCATGCCGGTCTATGATGCCCTGACCGGCTCGTCGCTGAACCATATCCTCGTGCGTCATGAGCAGGGCGCGGCGCTGGCAGCGGACGCATGGGCGCGGGTTACGGGACGGCCGGGCGTGTGCATCGCCACCTCCGGTCCGGGCGCGACCAATCTCGTCACCGGGCTCGCCAACGCCTTCATGGACTGCGTTCCGATGGTCGCGATCACCGGACAGGTCGCGAGCCCGCTCATGGGTACCGACGCGTTTCAGGAGATCGACACGTTCGGCATCACCCTGCCGATCGTGAAGCATTCCTGGCTGGTGCGCGACGCCGCCGACATCCCGCACATTTTCGCAGAAGCCTTCCGGATTGCTGCTTCCGGCCGGCCCGGCCCGGTGCTCATCGATCTACCCAAGGACGTAACGCAGGCAAGCGTCCCGACCCCCGCAAGGCTTGCCTGCCGGACGGGGGTGCCCGCCGTTTTTCCCCTCGATGCTCAGGGCTTGGCACGCGCCGGGCAGCTGATCACCGCGGCGCGGCGCCCCGTCCTCTACTTTGGTGGCGGCATCGCCCTCTCGCGGGCCGAAGGGGCGTTGCGCCGCTTCTTCCAGCGCACCGGCATACCCGCTGTCGCCACGCTGAAAGGGCTGGGCGCGATACCGACCGACTGGACAGGCTTTCTCGGCATGCTGGGGATGCACGGCACCCGCGCGGCCAACACCGCCGTCAATAACAGCGATCTTCTGATCTGTGTCGGTGCGCGCTTTGATGATCGCGCAACCGGAAAGCTCGACACGTTCGCGCCCGGCGCAAAAGTCATCCATATCGACGGGGATCCGGCCGAGATCTCCAAGCTGCGCGCGGTCGAGGTCGGCCTCGCGGGCGATATCGGGGCCATTCTCGATGCCCTGCACCCGAAAATGGGCGATATAGCCGAATGGCAGAAGACGTGTGCGGACAATGCCGCGCGCTGGGCCTTCCGCTATGACGCGCCGGGCTCTGGCGTCTATGCACCGGGCCTCCTCAATGCCATGGCGAAGGCGGCAGGCGACAAGTTGATTGTTACCTGCGATGTCGGCCAGCACCAGATGTGGGTCGCCCAGCATTGCCGCTTCACCCGCCCGCAGGCGCACCTGACGAGCGCAGGGCTTGGCACGATGGGTTTTGGCATCCCTGCAGGGATTGGCGCGGCGCTCGCCGAACCGGACGCGACGGTGGTCACGGTAAGCGGCGATGGCTCCATCATGATGAATATTCAGGAGCTGGCGACCATACGGCGCTACCGCATCCCCTTGAAAATCCTGCTGCTGGACAATTCCCAGCTCGGCATGGTCCGCCAGTGGCAGGAGCTGTTCTACCAGGAGAATTTCTCCGAGGTGGACCTCTACGACAATCCCGACTTTGCCGAGATCGCGCGCGCATTCGGCATCGAGGCGTTCACTCTGGAGC
>CAZCEG010000111.1:0-7452 GCA_964497275.1 uncultured Oceanicaulis sp. | reverse complement strand
GATTTGAGCGCGGGGGTGCGCCCCGAACAGCGCACACAGGACGGTGACGTCCACTAACATGCGCCTATAAAGCAAAAACCCGCGCATTCTGTCCGGTGCTTTGGCCGGATGATGACAGAAGGTCGGGTCTCACTGAGAGACGAGTGGTGAAAACCACTCGGCATTTGCGTTATTCTTTTTTTACTATAACGCAAATTTGCCGGTTGGCAACACTGAACTTGTCTCCAGACAGGTTAATGTTGCCTGAATCCGGCAGTTCCAACGAGCGTGAAGCCCAGATCAAGCAGACGGTGAACCAGCTGCTGCGCGAGCTGAATGATCTTCAGACCGCGGCCAAGGTGATCACCAACCTGGTGCAGAATCACGCCCCTGCCCTGCTCCCATGGGCGCAAGAACTGCTGAAACAGCGCGGCGCGCGCGGCATTGTGGTTGTCCGACCGGCCCCGCAGACCCCGGAGCAGTTGTACAAGGCGATCTACGGCGTCGAGCCGCAGATCATCGACCCCCCGCCCCCACCGGCCGACTACCCTGCCCTGCGCGTCGACCCCGAACTGGGCCGCCTCGCCGTGCTGCTCGATCACACCCAGCCGTTCCGCCTGTGGCTGGTCGGCCGCGAACTGACCCGTGAGGCCGACGGCAGCGGTCAGATCACCACATCCGAACTCGCGGCGGCCCTGAAGCGCTTTGGCGTGACCTGCGATGCCCGGACAGTGCGCCGCCTGCTGGCTGGTGGCGACGGAACGTTCTGGAATCGCGATCGGAATCGTCTGTTCCTGCGCAGCTGGGGCTATGTTGCCGTTCAGTTCACGACGCAGGCCGCGCGCCGCCGTGGCGCGCTTTTGGAGCGCAACCGGCCCGGACGGCGCGAGGTCTACATCCAGGTGGGTGGCGGCAAGGAGCGCTTCGCGGCCCAGCTCTACGCGGGCTGGCTGGCCGGTCGCAGCGATCCGACGATTTCGCGTGAGACGCTCATGGCCTTGTTTGGCTGTGATAAGAAGACGCTGCGCCGCTGGGAGAAGAAGCATCTGGTCGGTATTGTCCAGCCGCGCGTCAATTTCGCCCAGTGTCCGCACTGGGAAACCTTCTACAACGTCATCCCGGCCCATGCCGTCGGCTATTGGGCCGATGTCCGGTACAAGCGGCGCATCAAGCGCGTGAAGCGCACGCGCTGGCAGATGCCGAATACCTACCGCACCACCGGCCTGAAAGAGCACTATCGCGCAGGACAAGCGCGCAAGGTGCGCCGGGCGGTCAATGCAGAACTGTCTTTGCCTGCTCCCCTTGGACGTGGCGGGCCGCTGAAGTTCTACTTTGACCAGCCTGAGCATCTGCGCCGTACCCTGCGCAAACACCCGGAGGCTGGCCCGCGCTATATCTGGCGCGGTGAGGATCAGTCGGGTAAAGGCATCTTCGAGATCAACGAGAGCGGCTTTGCCCTGACGCACGCCAAAGAGCGGGTGATCTGGAGTCCACGGAGGCGCTGGTAGTGGACAAAAATGCACCCCACAAAGGACGTAAATATCAATATGGCTATGAGAATTGGCTGATTGCCCGAACGTCCCTCCGATGTCGGGAGTCTCCAACTCCGAAGGGGAGTCCAGAGGGGAAACACGCTCCAGAATATTCTGGACGCCCCACCTGGTCTTTGCCTTTACGGCAAAATAAGCGCACCACATCGCCTGGTGCCGAAAAGGTGACGAGCGCAGAGTCTCCCGGCTGCTCGTCCCTGGTATCGGGGATCGCCCTACCCGCTCACGGGAATCTGGTTTATCTTATTGGCCAAGGATGTCAGTAAAGGACATGCAGACATGAGCAGCGAGCCCCTCGGTTTCGACGACGAACTCGACAGCGATGACGGCTGGCAGATCGACAAGTTCGAGGAGCACATCGAGCAGTCACTGGATGAGATTGACGAACTCGGCCCCGAGATCTCGTGCGCCAATGTCCACCTGTACGTCAGCGAGGCAATGGCGAATCTGGTCGGCACGCCCAGCACCGAGGTTTTTGTGACGCCGCTGGTGGAGCGCTTGTGCAAGTGCGTGGTCGAGGAGCTGGTGACGCAGTTCAGCGAAGTCGATGCCGAGCGTATCGCGCCGATCATGCTGTCGCTTGAGGAGGTCGTCACGAAGTATGGCGAGGCCAGCGGCGAGATTCGCGCGCTGACCCCGTATCTCCAGCAGCTGCTGTACATCGCCGCCCTGAGCGCCGTCGGCAGCTATCGACTGATCAAGGATGATTACGGCGAGTAATCCTCCAGAACGTTCTGGGCCGCATCAGCTTAATGGCCCTGCCCTTCATCAGTGAGACACCGGTGTTGCAAACTCGACTCGCTGGAATATTCTGCAGCCCGGCACTTCCCCGCGTTACACGCAGTCGTATCCTCGTTTTCTATGTTTCTCCGCAGGAGTCCCCGCATGGTATACACGTTCATTCCCCTCACTAAGGGCCAGCAGGCGATGGTCGACGAATTCGACTATGACCGTTTAATGGCCATCGGCAGCTGGTGCTACTCCAAGTCCGGCTACGCCGTCCACTACACCATCGATGAAGATGGCAAGCGCAAGACAATCTTCATGCACCGTGTCGTCATGGCCGCTGCCCTCAAGCGCTCCGGGCCACATCTGCAGGTCGACCACATCAATCAGATCCGTATCGACAACCGGCGCGCCAATTTGCGGCTGGCGACGCGCGCCCAGAACCAAGCTCACAAGCGCAAGCGCGTCGACAGTTCCAGTCCCTATAAAGGCGTGACTCTGAACAAAGGGATGTGGGAAGCGCGCATCAAGTGCGGAGCGCAGCGCTTCAATCTGGGCCGTTACGCCAGCCCGGAGGAAGCGGCGTGGGTCTACGACGCAGCCAGTCTGCTGCTGTACGACCAATTCGCGGGACGCAACTTCACGGAGTATCCGCCGCGGGATATGTTTGAGCTGGCGATGGCTGTGCTCAACCAGTATGGCCTGAACACGCAGCCGCTGCGCACCTCGGACGCCTTCTATCGCTCCCGCTGAGGAAAACAAAAAGGGGCGACAATCACGGTGATTGCTGCCCCTACCCTGCTTACTCTTTGTCTTGCTGCTTGAGGAACTTGAGTTCAGCCTTCAGTTCGCCAATTTGCTCGTGAAGGCCCTCAATCTTAGATTCATAGCGTTCTCGTTCGCTTTGGGCATCAGCTCGCAGCTGTTCGACCTGTTCTTGATAGTGCGTTAGCGCAAGTTCAAGCTGCTTGACCCGAGTGTATACGACAATTGCGCTTTCCCCGGGGATGGATGTTGCTTCTGGCGGAAGCGTGGTGTCTAGATCTCCAGACGCGAGCTTGGCGCGAATCTCCTCTGCCTCTGCCCGCTTTGCCCGTAATCCCATGATTGTGTTTAGAACAATCATGTCCTGTGGATTGTAGCTGCGCTGCGTCCGCCCTTCTCCCCGCGCTTCTGGGCTAAAGAACTCAGCAAAGTCATCTGTCCATCGCTGTACTGTCTTGATGTCTATCCCGAAAATCTTCGCTGCTTTGCCCGTTTTCATGATATTTTCCCGTTTTTATACCGCTTTATAGTTGTATACTAACATGGATTGGTGTATTATCATAGACAGGTTGTATGGTTGGGAATTGTTTGGGCAAGATTTCAGACTTCGGTTTTATACCATTATTTGTATAAAGACTTTGTATATAGTGGGGTCTGGAGAAGGGGTTGAGGGTGCAGATGGCGATCACAAAAACGGCCCGCAAGACGAAGCCGATGAAGGGCAAGGGCGCGCCAATCTACATGGCGAGCGTCAAGACCGACGCCGTGCCGCCGCAGGACTGGTGGCTCGGTTACGAAGGCGGCAACGGCAAAGCCGGCCTCGCTTACATTGACCGCGAGTCCAAGATTCACACCACGATCCTGCCGAATGCGCGCGTGCGCGTCAGCGGCGGCACGCTCGAGGGCTACGGCGGCCAGCTGGTCAAAGTGCCGTATGCCACCTTCGGCGGCATTCACTGGGGCTTCAGCGACGCGATCTGGAACCTGACCGACCGCCAGATCGACACCTTCCAGGGCGCCGAGGAACGCTACGGCTCGCCCGAGCACGTCTTCCCGCTGCTGGTGATGATGGCGCTCAACAATCTGCCCGACGGCGCTTACAAGCTGGTCGTGACCGTGCCGCCGGGCTACTACAACGGCGTCAAGGACGCGGTCGTCGACGGCTTTGGGCGCGGCAACGTGGCGGTGCGCGGCAAGCCGAGCGGGGTGTGGGAGATCGCGCTCGACAGCGACAAGACGCCGCGCCGCTACTCGTTCAGCGCGGTCTTCCCGGTGATGGAAGCGGCCGACGCCGCCGCCACCGCGGCCCAGATGGGCTTCAACGGTCAGCCGATCCTGACCAAAGGCAAGGACGGCCAGAACCTGATGTCGGGGCGCGTGACGATGATCGACCTCGGCTTCGTGACGGCCGACACGCCGGTGCTGGTCAACGGGGCGCTGCTGGAAGACAGCATCGCCACCTCGTCGGACAGCCGCGGCGGGATTCTCTCCAACATCGCCGAGCCGATCGTCGACGCCGTGATCGCCACCATCCCGGGGGCAGCCAAGTGGATCACCCCAGCGCACGCCGATTACTGGCTGCGCCAATGGGCGACCGGGAGTGGGGCAGGGGCGAAAGCGTGGTCGGAAGAAGCGGGCCAGGTCAGCATCATGGGCAAAGTGCTGCATCTCTCCTCAGAATTCGAGCGCTACTCGGAAGCCTACTCGCGCTACGCGCTGCGCAAGGTGATCGCGGCCATGAACGAGAGCAGCGACACGGCCTTCGCGGTCGGCGGCGGCTGGCTGTACACCTTGCAGTACGTCGAGCGCTGGTATAAGGAAACCAAACCGGCGATGCAGTTTGTCTCACATCTCGATTTCCCGCACCTCAAGCCGTTTTCGTTCATCGACATCAACCTGGTCGGGCTGATGACGATTGCCGGGCTGCTGGCCGAGCAGGGCTACTGAGATGGCGCGCAAGGCCGGAAACGGGGAAGGGACATCGACTGGCATCTACCTGGACTTCGACCCGAGCGACCCGGACGAGGCGCGGGCGCTGGCGTATGCTCGCCACATCGCGCGGCCGCACGGACGGAGGAAGAAGCTGCTGGTGCTGGTGCTCAACATGCTGGCCGACATCGAGGAAGCGACTGGCAGGCCGTTAACCGCCGAGGGATTGGGCGGGAAGCTGTCGGCGATGCTGTTTCTGGGACGGGGCGCGCCGAGTGTGCCGCAGGAGATCCTGCAGGAGGCGCCGCGCATTCAGGTGTCGACAGCGCAGAAGGCGACGCACCACGAGTCAGCGCAGAATCTGGCAGCAGGCCTGGCGAATCGCTTCCGACGCTGAAGGGTCTGGAATATTCCGGAAAACCCGAACAAGTGTTGCTTTTCTCCCCGTAAAATGGTATAATTTCTAATGTAGGCATGTGTGTGTGAAACAGGGACAGGCATAGGATGTGTGGCTACATCTGGCCTGTCCCGCCCGCAGCTCAGAACAGCCTCGGCCAAGCGCCGGGGCTGTTTTTTGTTCGAGTAACGGTTACTCCTGCAGAACGTTCCTGGCCGTCAGCCACCTTGTTTCGACGGTCATTTGGCCAACAAGCTGTTTCACGGGAAGCCTTCGCTCAACCAACTTGTTTCGGATTTCCGGCGTTTGCGCGTTTTCTTCGGGGCCGGTTCCGCTTCTTCCTCAACATCGTCGTATCCAAAGGCGATGTCGGGCTCAGGTTTTTCAGGCTCGGGTTCAGGCTTGGAGACTTGGTAAACGAGGGTAAAGCCATTGCCCACCTTTGTATCGCGCCTTTCGGCCTCAACCAGCTTCAGCTCGTCGGGGAACAAAGCCCCGATGATGGCCTGCAAATCTTCCGGCGAGTAAACGAAATAGTGGCCGCGCCGACCGTCAGGAACAGGATTCTTCTGATAATCCCAAGTGTCTGCGGTCTCTCCTACGGCGTCCAGAATATTCTGGAGCGTCGCCCGTTTGCGGTCAGCATCGCTCGGATGTGCGCCCGGAATTGGTACGATCATGAAGATATAGCCGCCATCCTTGGTGACGCGCACCCACTCAAGAAGCGCCCCATAAGGATCGGGCAGATGCTCAAAGACGTGGCTGCTGATGACGTAATCCTGCGCGTTGTCGTCAAGCGGAAGGTCATGCGCTTCAGCGACGACATCCACTTCGGCATACGCGCCGCACATCTTGACCTGTTCAGCCTTGTAGTGCTCAAAGTCGTCCTCTGGGGCGATGTTGATCGAGCCCTCAAGGCCAGCGGAATATTCCAGCACAGTCCTGAATATTCAGCAGCTGCGCTGCCACCGCTTTAATGGCAGTCAGTCCCTACAGAGTGTGCACTATTGAGAACGTTCTGGACTGGGCGCGCCGAGATGTCATCCTTGTTCCGGGGGATATGCGTATTGCAGGTACATCTATCTGCTTAACGGCTTATCGGCCGAAAAAGGGTAGGGGAGTAACCATGTTCAGAGGTAGTGTGTGCGGGTAGGGATTAGATCCCCCGTATACCTCCTGTACCTCACTGGAACGTTCTGCGGCTGGATGCATCCCTTTATTGGCCATGCCATTAAAGGGCAGGGCAGGACAGTAAAGCTGTACGCGTGTTAGGGAGTGGGGGGATAGACCCCCCGTATGCCTTTATCGGCTAAATATTCAGCAGAAACCGTCAAAAGTGTCCACTTTTGTACACTTCTGCCCGTCATGTGTGCATGCCCGGAATGCCGCTATAGCGTTCTATTCCCTATGCGTGCCTGCTGGTGGAATAGGTCGACCAGCTGCAGAACCTCCCCCATCCTTTATTGGCATCATTCGGGTACATATCCAGATGATACACTCGATTGATGCAATGCCAGGTGCCGTTAAGGTCGATGTACCAGTGGGTCAGCTTCTATAGGGCGCTCTTGTGCTAGTGTAGGAGATAGCCCTTGCTGTTTCTGGGCCGCGAAGATTGATGCCAGAATATTCTGAGAAGAATTGGCGGTTGTGTGAAAAAATGTCTGGCAGGCTCACATCCTGACCTGGCGCGGACATTAGGGCCGGTACCGTTATAACAAAGGATGCTTGGTGCAGATAGTGAGGAGTTCGGCGAATGGCCCTGCAGTTATCCATTCAATATGAACAGCTTGTTGCTCTGGTTGAACAGCTGTCGGAAGAACAGCGGGAAGATCTGATTCAACGTCTGCTGGCGCTTCAGGCCCAACACTCTATTGAGGACAAGCTCAAGCTGCTAGACACCCTGAAACTCGATGTCCCGGTTCATGAGGAGCCGTCTGTGCGGCGTGTGGATTGGTATGCTGATGACGGGCGCTAGGCGGTTCGTCGATAACCAAGTGCTGCCCACTCACATTCACGACGCGCGTCGTTTGCTCATGTGCAGGATGGTGTAACCGATCACCTGATCGCCCTGATAGCGCACAATCACATCGTCATCGGTCAGTTCGC
>CAZCEG010000110.1:0-7543 GCA_964497275.1 uncultured Oceanicaulis sp. | reverse complement strand
GCGTTCTGCATGCGCCCTCGTCCTTCGAGCGCCACTGCGTCCGCAAGGATGAGGGATTAGGTTTCCTTTTCCCTCATCCTGAGGGCGAGCGAAGCGAAGCGTCTCGAAGGACGAGGGAAAAGGAAACCTAAGCCCTCATCCTTGCGGACGCAGTGGCGCTCGAAGGACGAGGGCGCATGCAGAACGCTCACTCCCCCTGCACGCCCGCCATCACATCGACCCTGTCCGTGATGATGCCATCGACGCCGCGCGCGATCAGGGCGTCCATCTCGGTTGGATCGTTGATGGTCCAGACCTGCACGGCGATCCCGCGCGCATGGGCGGCCTCGATCAGGCGCGGATGCACCACATCGAGGCCGGAGGCGCGCGGCGGCACTTGCATGGCGACGGCGCGGGTGGGGTGGAATTTTGCAAGGCCCAGCCGGGCCATCACGTAAAAGCTCAAGGCCTCATCGCTGGCCATGCCGGTTGCGACCTCGGGGCAGAAGTCGCGGAAATGGGCCATCGCGCTGTCATGGAAGGAGCCGACGAGGGCGCGGGTCTCCATGCCCGCCTCACGGATCGTGTTGCACATTTCGCGGGCTGCCTCCTCGGTGTCAGGCTTGATCTCCACGATCCAGCGCACGTCCGGAAAGGCTGCAAAACTTTCGGCGAGCGTGGGCACGGTGACGCCGGCATCGGCAAACCGGTCTGCCGGTTCGCCCTCATAGCCGAAGGCGGCGTTGAGCGCCTGCAGCTCGGAGAGGGTCAGCTCTGCAACGCGCCCTGTGCCATTGGTGGTGCGGTCCACCGTGTCGTCATGCATCAGCACGAGAACGCCGTCGGCGGTAAGCTGAGCATCGACTTCGAGCACATCCGCGCCGTCCAACATCGCCTGTTCCAGCGCAGCAATCGTGTTGGCGGGCGCGCGGCCAAGCCCTCCGCCATGGGCGATACGCTCGGCGCGGTCGATCGCGCGGCCATCGAGCCAGGGGTGGGAGACGGGCTCCGGCCCCGGCCATACCAGCGCTGTTCCGCAGGCCGCTGCCAGAAACAGCAATACAATCAACACGCCGCGCATGGTCTATCCTTCCCCCAATGGTTAGTGTCCAGGATATGGCATCAAGGCATGTCAGTCAGGTGACAGGCCGGACGGATCAGGAAACCCATCACCATGGCGCGTATCATCTTCATCTCCGCAGGTATCGTGCTCGCCGTTCTTGCGCTCGCCGCTCTTGCCGGGCTGATGCTGGTGCGTTCGCTGTTTGCGGAACCCGGCGTGGCGCGCCTTGCCGACCTGCGCGGTGAGCTGGGCGAGGCGGGTCTGCTCTTCGTGTTCGCTCACCCCGATGACGAGATCACGGCCAATGCCCTGATGGCGCGCGGCGTCGATGAAGGCATTCCGGTCCATCTGTTCACGGCCACGCGTGGTGAAGCTGGCACGCAATATCCGCCGGTGGTGGACCAGCCGCATCTGGGCATCGTGCGTGAAGCCGAAGCCCGCCGTCACGGATTTGCGCTGGGTGTGGCCTCCCACACCGTGCTTGATCTGGGGGATGGCCAGCTGCGCGCACGCCCCTTTGATCTTCTGGTAGAGCGTGTCGCCGCCGAGATTGAACGTACGCAGCCCTCTGCCGTCATCACCTTCCACCCCGAAAGCGCGATCTCGCTGCACCCGGACCACATGGCCATCGGTGAGGCCGCCCGCCGGGCGGTCGAGGCGCTGGGCGAGGATGCTCCCCGGCTCGTCTATGTGCTGGCGCCGCGGCCGGGCCTGCGCCGGTTTGGCGGGGATCGCGGGCGGCTGATCGCCGATATCCAGCCCGAGCCGGATTTTGCCATTCCCGCCCCCGCCCGTGACAAGCGCAGGGCCTGGCGCATCCATGAAAGCCAGTCACGCTATCTGCAGGCGACCTACGGGCTCGGGCCCCGCGTGATGTATGCACTCTGGACGCGCGAATACTATGCCTTCGCCGACAGCGCTGACTGAGTGGCTGATCAGCCACTTGCACTTCGGCCTCAAAATCCGCAAGACTCCCCGCCATGGAAGACAGCCCGCTTGCTCTGGTGATCGTGCTTGCCGCTTCGGCTCTGGCTGTGGGGGGCCTGATCCTGTTCAACCGCCTCATCGGCGGCTGGAAGGATGTGGAGTTTGCTGACACTGCCATGCCTGCACAGCGCCTTGAAGAAGACGTGACGGGTTTTGAAGCCGGTGAAGGTGTCCTTTCCAGTGACCGCAAGGCGGCCCTTGTGATGGAGAAGGGCGAGGCGCGGCTGGGACTTGTCATCGCGCGGGGCGATCGCTGCGTGACGCGCGCGATCCGCCCAGGCGAGATTGCCCGGCTGGATACAGACGGTCCACGCTTCCATATCCATTTCAACGATTTCACCTTGCCGCGCGTGACGCTCGATCTTGATGAGAGCGCCGCCAGAGGCTGGGAAGACATCATGCGGCGCTTCGTGCGCGAGAGTGCCGCCAGCCAGAGTGAGCGCCATGCCTCAGCTTCCTGATCCGATCCTGATCGCGATCCCGGCCTTCGTGGCGCTCATCATCGCGGAGATGATCTATGCGCGCGCCACGGGCAGGGCGGAGTTCGAACCGAAGGACACGGCTGCGAGCCTAGCCATGGGCCTTGGCAATACCGTGTCCGGCGTGCTCCTCGGCTTCATTGCGCTTGGCTGGTTCACCTTTGTGGAGCAGTTCGCGCTGTTCGACATGGGCTGGGCGCTCTGGGTGTTCGTGCTCTGCTTCGTGCTCGATGATTTTCTCTATTACTGGTCGCACCGGTTTGCGCACACGGTGCGCTGGTGGTGGGCGGACCATGTTGTCCACCACTCCTCCCAGCACTACAATCTGTCGACCGCGCTGCGTCAGCCCTGGCTGAGCCCGCTGACCTTCAAGTTCATCTTCTTTGGAAGCTGGCTGGTGCTGCTTGGCTTTCCGGTGGCGATGGTGGCCTTCGTCGGCGCCATCAATCTGGTCTACCAGTTCTGGATCCACACCGAGGCGGTAAAGCGCCTGCCCGCGCCGCTGGAATATGTGCTGAACACGCCCTCGCACCACCGCGTCCACCACGCCACCAACCCGATCTATCTCGATCGCAATTATGCCGGCGTGTTCATCATCTGGGACCGGATGTTCGGCACCTTCCAGGCCGAACTCGACGAGGAAAAATGCCGCTATGGCATCGTGAAAAATCTCGGCACCCACAACCCGCTGAAAATCTGCCTGCATGAATGGGTGGGCATCGTGAAGGATGTCTCTTCGGCGCGGTCCTTGCGCGAGGTGATCGGCTACTGGCTCGGCCCGCCCGGCTGGTCGCCAGATGGCAGCCGCGAAACCTCCCACATCATCAAGCAGCGCTGGGCTGAAAAGCAGGCCCGCCTGAAGGCTGAAGCCGAGGCCGCGCCTGCTGAACCGGCTGCCCGCGAGCCTGTCGCCACGCCTGCCGAATAGGCCTTACGGGCCTTCGATGATGAAGCCGGCTGCCTCCAGCCGCGCCGGGATACCATCCTCGCGCAGCCAGCCGGACGCACCGACAACCGCGAGCGTGACGCCGCCGCCATTGATGGCGGTCGCGAGGGCGTCGCTCCAGATGCCGGGATAATCGACCTCTTCCGTCGTCAGGCCGCCAAGCGTGCGCAGCCCGCCTATCTCCCGCTCCATGGCGCGCTGGCAGCTCTGCCCGGCGCGGTGCGCTGCATGCGCCTGCAAGGTCGCGACATCGCCGCGTGCCCAGGCCTGCGCCATGATCCAGGCGGTGGGCAGGTCGGAGGTGGCAAACCGCACCGCTTCGGCGATGCATATCTCGTTGGTCTCGCGGGAGAAGTTCTGCACGGAACGGATCAGTTCGGAAACATCGGAGACGGCAAGGTCATAGCTCTGCACGGCGCGGGTCGGTACGCGGTTGCGCCGGGCGAGGCGCTCGACGCGCTCTTCGATGGTCGATGCCCCGTCGAGATCGACGCTTCTGGCGGCCTGACCGATCAGGGTCATGGACTGGAAGAACGGGTGCATGCGGCTGGGATCAAGTGCGGCGATGCGGGCAGCCAGCGCCTCTTCTTCCGGCTCGGCCAGAATGGCGTCGGCGGGCGCAGCCTCGCCGCCGCGCCGCGCGTCCCGGCGCATCTGGCGGCGGCGTTCATTGCGTTCCTGCGCGATGGCGCTGGCGCGGGTAAAGTCTGCCGCCAGCTCTTCGCCCACCCGATCTGCGAGGGTGACGCCGCGCGGCATCATGATCCGGCTGCGGTTGAAGGTGATGGTGCGCAGCATCATCGCCACCATGCGCGTGGTGCTGACCGCGCCGGAATTCACCTCGAACTCGGTCAGGACGAGGCGGGCCTCCTCCATGACGCTGGCCACAGGGCGCTCATTCCATTCGAGGCTCGCAGGCAGCCACGGGACGGTGATGAAGACATAGGCCTCGCCCTCCATCTCCGGGTGATGGACCCGCCAGAGCTGGGGGCCTGCCCGTTCGCCGCGCACCACAATGACATCTTCCGCTCCGGCAGGCTCTGCGTCCTGCGCAGACAAGGGGGGCGATGGAAGCAGAAGAAGGGCAAGCACGAGAGCGGCGCAGCGCAGCATGGATCGTTTCCGTTTCGAGAGACCATCCTGATATCGAGCCTTTGCCCGTCCTTCGCCAGTGAAATCCTGTTCATGAAATTTCCCTGACAGACTTGTCAGGGGGACTGGACAAGGCAGGGCCTTTGGGGTCATGCTTCAGTCAAGTGAACGGTGTTCACACGATATGAAGGACCGGGCGGCGCCCGGCAGGCCAGAGGCGCTGAACCGGCTCCCGCTTCGGAGGAGAGCTTGCAAATGACCGCGCTGCGCGACCTTTACCCCATGCCCGGCATAGACAGCCACTGGCACGTGCCCCAGCAGTTCGATGCCGTCTTCGACTGGACGTTCGACGAGGGCCGCACCACGCTGATGCACCTCTACCAGAAGGGCAAGGACATGCAGTGGGATGCGCTGAAGCGCATCGACTGGTCGCTTGATCTTGATCCGGAAAACCCGATGGAAATGCCTGATGAGGCCGTGACCATCTATGGTTCGGACATCTGGAACAGGATGACGAAAAAAGAGCGCATCGAGCTGCGCCGCCATGCGCAGGCCTGGAATATCAGCCAGTTCCTGCAGGGCGAGCAGGCGGCCCTCCTCTCGGCCTCCAAGATCGTGTCTTCCGTGCCGGACCTCGACGCGAAATTCTATGCCGCGACGCAAGTGATGGACGAGGCCCGCCATGTGGAGGCCTACCGGATTTTGCAGGGCAAGTTCGGCGTGGCCTATCCGATGACCGATCCGCTGCAGGAGCTGGTCAATGATGCGCTGAAAGACTCCCGCTGGGACGTGACCTATCTCGCCATGCAGGTGGTGATTGAGGGGCTGGCGCTTGCCGCGTTCGGCACGATCCGCGATCTCGCCCAGAACCCGCTGGCGCGCATGGTCAACGCCTATGTGATGGAGGATGAGGCCCGCCACGTCGCCTTCGGCCGGCTCTCCTTGCGCGATTACTATCCGCAGCTGACCCAGAAGGAGCGCGACGAGCGCGAGGAATTCCTTGTGGAAGCCTGCTATCTCATGCGTGACCGCATGACGAGCGGCACCGAGATTTATGACGTGCTCGGCCTTCCGGTAAAGGAGTGCAAGGAATTCACCGAGCAGTCCGAGATCGTGAAGCTCTATCGCACCATGCTCTTCCAGCGCATCGTGCCGATCGTGAAGGATATCGGGCTGTGGGGCCCGCGCATCCGCAAGGCCTACGAGGATATGGGCGTGCTGCACTATGCAGAGCTTGATCCCCAGACCCTGCAGGACGAGGACGAGCGCATCGCAGCCCAGATCGACGCCGGCAAGGCCCGCGCCGATTATATCCATGCAGTAGCAGGGCTCGCGGAGTAGGGGTTAGGGCCTCTGAAGTGTCTCTGACCCTCATCCTGAGGAGGCCGTCAGGCCGTCTCGAAGGACGAGGGTCAGACCCTACCCCTCATACGCCGCCTTCAGGGCGGCAAGGTCGAGCTTCTTCATGGCAAGCATCGCCTGGCGCGCGCGGGCCTGGCCTGCCTTGTCCGGCCCGTTGATGTAGTCGGAGAAGCCTTGCGGGATGACCTGCCAGCTAAGGCCATAGGCATCGCAGAGCCAGCCGCACTGCTCGGCCTCCGGCACGTGGGTCAGCGCGTCCCAGATACGGCCGGTCTCGGCGTGGGTGCCGGGAAAGACCTGCAGGGACTGGCCGGGTGTGAAGCCGAAACCGTGGTCCATCGGGGAATCAAAAGCGATGATCGGGTAGCCGGCAATCCGGTACTGGCCGTGCATGACGAGGCCCTCATTGGCCCCTGTGCCGGGCGGATAGTGGCTGACATCTATCTCCGCATAGCCGCCGAGCACCTCGCCATAGCGCGCCATCGCCTCGGCGGCTTTCCCTGCCGCGCCTTGTGTGAACATCAGCGCGGGCACGATTGCCTGCCCCAGCACACCGGGATCGGCGGTCATGAGCTGCCAGCTCACGCCGAACCGGTCTTCGACCCAGCCATAATGCTCGCACCAGGGATAGGCGCCGAGCGCCATCATCGCCTTGCCGCCATCGATCAGCCTGGCCCATAGCCGGTCGATCTGCGTACGGTCATTGATGAACACGAAGAAGGACATGGCCGGGTTGGGCGTGAACATCGGCCCGCCATTGAGCAGCGTGAAGGCCTGCCCGCCGAGCGTGAGCTCGACCGACATCACACTGCCCTCTGATCGGCCGTGATGTTCAAAACCTTCCCTCGAGAAGTAGGCCGTCTCGCCGATGGCAGCGTCCGGGAAGAGGCCGGCATAGAACTCTGCCGCCTCTTCTGCCCAGCCGTCGGCCCAGATGCAGGCGCTGATCCGGGTCATGGGTCGCCTCCCGGTTACAGGTCCACGACCGGCATGAAGCCGCCATAGATCATGCGCTTGCCGTCAAACGGCATCGGGTTGTTGGCGGGGTCGAGACGGCCGTCTTCCATGATTTTCGGCATGGCCGCTTCCAGCGCCTCGCGCGACGGCCAGATAGACCAGGAGACCACCACCGTCTCGTAGGCCTCGGCCTTCACCGCCATCGGGAAGGAGGTGTGGACGCCGTCGGGCACGTGATCGCCCCAGCATTCCATGCATTTGAGTACGCCATACTCTTTGAAGATCTCGGCGGCCTCTTTGGCGTGCTTGATGAAAGCGTCCTGGTTGGCGGTGGGCACCGCCAGCACAAAGCCCTGTACGTAATAGCTCATTGGTCCTGTCCTTCCTGATGGCTTGTATTGTGATTATGCGCCGCAGCCTTCGGCCTCGTTGAACGCCCACTGGATCCCGAACGGGTCGCGAACCAGCCCCCACCGGTCGCCCCAGAACTGCATCTCGAGGGGCATGACGATCTCGCAACCCGCCTCGACCGCGCGGTCCCAGCGCGCCTGCGCGTCGGCGGCCACGATCTGCAGGTGAAAGCCCTCGCGCTCCACGGCCGCGTCGCGATGGTCGGTCATCATCAGTGTGCCGCCATTGATCTCGATCTGGCAGTGCGCGACACGTTCCGGGCTCTGG
>CAZCEG010000109.1:4361-7566 GCA_964497275.1 uncultured Oceanicaulis sp. | reverse complement strand
GCTTTGACTTCGTCGTGGCGGAAGCAGGTGACGAGATGATCGTTGACGAGCCCGGTTGCCTGCATGAAGGCATAGACGATGACAGGGCCGCAGAACTTGAACCCCTCCTTCTTCAGCGCCTTACTCATCGCCTGGCTGACCGGCGTTTCGGCCGGCACCTCTTTCATGCTGGCAAACCGGTTCTGCACCGGCTCGCCATCGACGAAATCCCACAGGAAGCGGGAAAAGCCGCGCCCCGCCTCACGCATGGCGAGATACGATTTCGCATTGCCGATGGCCGCCTCGATCTTGGCGCGTGAGCGGATAATGCCGGGATCAGCCAGCAGGCGGGCAATGTCGGCCTCGCCATAGCGGGCCAGCGTTTCCGGGTTGAACCCGTCAAACGCCTTGATGAAGTTCTCGCGCTTTCGAAGGATGGTGATCCAGCTGAGGCCCGCCTGAAAACCGTCAAGGATCAGCTTGGCAAACAGCGCCTCGTCATCGCGCTCGGGCACGCCCCATTCGGTGTCGTGATAGTCGACATAGAGCGGGTCCTCGCCCGGCCAGGGACAGCGATGGAGCATGGGATTTTCCGCCTTCCTTGTGGTCAGCCAAGCAGCTGGGCGCTGCCCGGCCAAGTGAATTATTGCTCAGGTTTGTGCGGGTCCGGCTTTTTGAGAGCCCGCCCCTTGATGATGGCGGCAGGGCCAAAGCGCTCGCGCGCCTTGTCCATGGCCCGCTCGGCGGCAGCGCGTTTGAGGCCATCTGGATCGAGCAGGTCACGCGCATCGCCGCTCGCTGGTTCCAGATCGCTGAAACCAATGCCGATCAGGCGATAATGCGGGCCTTCAGCCTCGCTGCGCAGCAGTTCGCGGCCATAGCGGAACAGCGTATCGGCGAGCTGGGCAGGCTGAAGCAGGGTACGCCGCCGGGTGAGGCTGCGAAAGGACGAGGTCTTCAGCTTAAGCGTGACCACGCGGCCAGCCACGCCTTGCGCCTTCATGCGCCACGCCACCTTCTCGCACAGCGGCCAGAGCCGGTTTTCCAGCTCCTCATGGCTTGCCACATCGTCAAAGAAGGTGGTCTCGGCAGACACGCTCTTGCGCTCGCCTTCGGGGTTTACCTGCCGCGTGTCATGGCCTTGCGCCAGACGCCACAGGCGCACGCCCGACGGCCCGTGCCGGCGCAGCATCCAGTCCTCGCCCCGCGCAATCACATCGCCCAGCGTTTTCAGCCCGTCGCGGGCAAGCACATGGGCAAAGGCGGGCCCTACGCCAAATACGCTGCCAACAGGGCGGGTGCGCAGAAATTCCGGCGCGTCCGCGCGCCCGATCACGGCAAACCCGTCCGGCTTGTCGAGCTCGCTTGCCGTCTTGGCGAGGAATTTGTTGAAGCTGAGGCCCACCGACACGGTAACGCCCACTTCCGCGCGGATGCGCGCAGCAAGCTTCATCAAGGTGACGGCAGGCGGGGTGCGGTGCAGGCGCTGCGTGCCCGACAGATCCAGAAAGGCCTCGTCGATGGACAGCGGCTCCACCAGAGGCGTCACATCCTCCATCAGCTGGCGGATGCGCCGCCCTTCGCGTGCGTAGAGGTCCATCCGCGGGCGGATCACCACGGCGTCAGGGCAGGCTTTCAGTGCCTTGAACATGGGCATGGCCGAGCGCACGCCGGACAGCCGCGCCACATAGCAGGCCGTCGCCACCACGCCGCGCCGCCCGCCTCCAACGATGACGGGCTTGTGCTCCAGCGACGGGTCGTCGCGCTTTTCGATGGCCGCATAGAACGCGTCGCAGTCGATATGCGCAATCGCCAGCTCTGACAGTTCGTCATGGCGCACCACTTTTCGCGCGCCGCAGGACGGGCAGGGCGATGTGTCCGCCGGAGCAAAGCAGGACCGGCAATAGCCTGTCATCTGCGCGCCTCCAGCGGCCAGAGCCAGGCAGCGCCGCGCACGCCGGAGGAATCGCCGTGCCGGTTCTTCACCACGCGGGTCCGCATCTCGTCAGAGAAAATGTGAGGCGCGAGCCGGGCTTCAACAGCTGCGGCAATGCCCGGCAGGTTGGAGAGGCCGCCGCCGAGTACGATCACGTCAGGGTCCAGCACGTTGATGATGGTGGATAGCGAGCGTGCCAGCCTGTCGGCATGGCGGGATAGGGTAGCGATAGCGCCAGCATCCCCTGCAGCGGCCCTCGTGGCGATTTCATCGGCCTTGAGAACCTCGCCGGTGATCCGGGCATGATCAGCGGCGAGGGCAGGGCCGGAGCACCAGCTCTCCACACAGCCGCGTCGCCCGCATCCGCATTGCTGGCCCGGCACTTCCTCCGGCGAGGGGCGGGGCAGGGCTGTGTGGCCCCATTCGCCCGCGATCAGTCCGCCCCCTTCGTGCAGGCGGCCATTGATCACGATCCCGCCACCGACGCCCGTACCGATGATCACGCCAAACACGCAAGACGCGCCCGCGCCGGCGCCGTCTGCCGCTTCGGAGAGCGCAAAGCAGTTGGCATCATTGGCGCAGCGCACCTCCTGTCCCAGTGCGGCCGCCAGGTCGCGGTTCAGCGGCCTGCCATTGAGGTGGGAGGAGTTGGCGTTGCGTACGAGCCCGGTGCGCGGATTGATCGAGCCGGGATGGCCGACGCCAACCGAGTAACTGTCAGCGCCCGCTTCGGCAGCTACCGCGCTGACGAGGCCGCGAATCGATTCGATGGCTACGGCATAGTCGCGGGTGGATTCGATGCGCCTGCGGGCGCGAATCTCTCCTGTTGCGTCCAGCACGGCCGCCTCGATCTTGGTGCCACCCACATCGACGCCGATACGCATCATGCCCCGCCCGCCCCTTTCTGTGCTGGCTTTCGCATTGTTCTTATCTTGTTCCTTACCGGCTTCCTAGCGGGTGACTCACCGTTGATTAAGGAAGATCGGGTTTACTCGCTCGTGGATGGTCACAGGTCCACGCCAAAGGCGGGACAAACGGGGGTAGCGCGCGGTCGCCATGCTGCAGGTCATGTCCAAAAAAGTTCTGATCGTTGAAGATAACGAGCTGAACATGAAGCTTTTTCATGATCTGCTCGAGGCCCACGGCTACGAGACCCTCCAGACACGTGAGGGTCTGAAATCCATTGATATGGCGCGCGAGCACCGCCCCGATCTCATCCTGATGGATATCCAGTTGCCGGAGGTTTCCGGGCTGGACGTGACCAAATGGCTGAAATGCGATGAGGAGCTG
>CAZCEG010000109.1:0-4351 GCA_964497275.1 uncultured Oceanicaulis sp. | reverse complement strand
CCTCGATCCCGGTCGTGGCCGTTACCGCCTTCGCCATGAAGGGCGATGAGGAACGCATCCGCGAGGGCGGCTGCGAAGGGTATCTCTCCAAGCCCATCACCGTTTCGAGCTTCATTGAGACCATCCGCAAGTTTCTTGGCTAGGGCGCAGATCCCATGAGCGCGCGCATACTTGTCGTTGATGATATCGAGACCAACCGGCGCCTGCTCGAAGCGCGCCTGTCGGCCGAGTATTTCGACGTGGTGCTGGCTGCCTCAGGCATGGAGTGTCTTGAACGGGCCACCGAGACGATGCCCGACCTCATCCTGCTCGATGTCATGATGCCGGGCATGGACGGTTTCGAGACCTGCAAGCGGCTCAAATCCGATCCGGCCACCCGCCATATCCCCGTCATCATGGTCACCGCGCTGGACCAGCGCGAAGACAGGGTGAAGGGGCTGGAGGCAGGGGCCGACGAGTTCCTGACCAAGCCGGTCAATGATGTGGCGCTGTTTGCGCGGGTGCGCTCGCTGTTACGGCTGAAGGACGTGCTTGACGAGCTGCGCCTGCGCCATGAAGGCGCGCTGGCAGATAGCGGCGAGGACGCTGATCTTGAAGGGCCGGCGATGGTGATCGTTGCGGCAGGCGACGATCAGGCCGCCGAACGCCTGTCGGCCAAGCTTCCCAAAGGATTTACCGGCCGCCCGATTGGCGATCCTGCAGGCGTGGTGAAGGCCGCGCGGGCCGGGGCCGAGCTGGTGCTGATTGATCTTGCGACCGCGCGTTTTGATGCGCTTCGGGTATGCGCGCGCATCCGCTCTGACGTAGTGACGCGCAATACGCCGATCATCTGCGTGGTGGATGCCGATACCCCGCAGGACATGGTGCGCGCGCTGGACCTTGGTGTCAGTGATGTCGTCAACCGTCCGGTCGATCCGGGCGAGCTGGCAGCGCGCCTGAAGACCCAGCTGAAGCGCAAGCGCTATGCCGAGCAATTGCGTGAGCGCCTCGAAGAAAGTCTCGAAATGGCGGTGCTGGACCCGCTGACGGGGCTCTATAACCGCCGCTACATGGCCTCGCGCCTGCGTCAGGCCGTCGATGGCTGGGAGGCGAGCGCGGAGAAGGTCTCCGTGGTCCTCTTCGACATCGATCATTTCAAGCGCATCAATGACACGTGGGGCCATCAGGCCGGTGACGAGGTGCTGCGCGGCTTCACCGAACGCATGGGCCAGCAATTGCGCGCGCTCGACATTGCAGGGCGGGTTGGTGGCGAGGAATTCATGGTCATCCTCGCCGGGGCCAGTTCCCGCGAGGCCTCGGAAGCAGCTGAACGGGTGCGCAGTGCGATTGCGCGCGAACCGTTCGTGCTGCGAAGCGCTGGTATCACCGTGGAGGTGACCACCAGTGCAGGGGTTGCCGAGATATTGCGCGGCGACACGCCGGAAAGCCTTGTCGCCCGCGCCGATCAGGCGCTCTACAGGGCGAAGGCTGCGGGCCGCAACCAGATAGCGGTGGCACAGAAAAAGGCCGCGTGATCCACGCGGCCTTTCGCCGAAAATCCGTAATCCTGAAAGGCAGATCTACTTGATCTTGCCTTCCTTGAATTCGACGTGCTTGCGCGCGACCGGATCGTACTTTTTCAGCACGAGCTTCTCGGTCATCGTGCGGGCGTTTTTCTTGGTGACGTAGAAATAGCCCGTATCGGCCGTCGAGTTGAGGCGGATCTTGATGGTTGTCGGTTTGGCCATGACACGTCTACCTGATCTTGTGGCGGGCCGGACGATGGTCCGACGCTTCGCGAGCGCGCGAAAATACGCATGTTCGGGTTTGTGTCAATGGCAAGGGGTGCGGGTGGCACCGGTCCGGTTATCAGCCTGTCGGCATGATTGCGTGACGAATGTCCGATGAAACCCTATACTCTTGATGTGGCACTCGTCACCAGCACGATGTGGTGAGGAGAGACGCCCAGGACGAGGCTGATGGCAGATAACGTCACCAACGAGCTATTGCTGGAACATCTCAAGGCGCTGCGGACCCAGGTGGGCATGCTGCAGACTGACATGCCTGACGTGAAGACCAGCCTGATCAGCCTGCGCCAGCATCTGACCGCGTTCATGTCCACTGATGCGGCCCACGAAGGTGCGCTCGCCTCGCTTCAGGCCCGTCTCAACCGCATCGAGCGGCGGCTGGAAATTTCCGAAACCTGAGCTTCGATACAGCCTAGCCCCGCCAGTTCTTCCACGCCAGTGGGAGGTAGAAGGCGGCAATGACGCTGAGCGCGATGAGGAAGCCGTAAGGGCTGACCGCATCCATCGCTGCGCCCGCCGTGATGGGGCCGAAAAGCGACCCGCATCCATAGGCGAAAATGAAGGCGGCATTGGCGGCGGCGAGGCGGCCCATATCCACCTTCTCCCCGATCAGGGCGAGGCCGACCGTGTAGAAGGCGCTGGCGATACCGACATAGAGGAACACGGCGGGGAATAGCAGCAGCGTTGAACTGCCCGCCGCAATGGCGATGAGGGGCAGGATGACCGCCGCTATCGTGATCAGGGCAAGCGCGCGCCCGCGCCCGACCCTGTCTGCAAAATTGCCGATCGGTATCTGCAGGAGCAGCGCGCCCAGCGCGCCGGTGGTCATCAGCAGGCCCAGCATGGCGGTGGAGAAGCCGATCCGGTCGCCATAGACCGGCATCAGGGCAAAGAAGCTGTTTTCCAGCGCACCGAACAGGAAGCCGGCCAGGATGGCGGCAGGTGCGAGTCGGGCGGTCGCCAGAAGCGCTGCGGGGCTGCCTTCCTCGCGTGAAGGCGGAGTGAGGTCGGGGCCCTTGAGGACAAAGACCGGGATCACGCCAAAGCCATAGATGCAGGCCGCCGCGATCCATGGCGCCCACCCTTCAGACCCGAGCGTTGCCAGTAGCAGCCCGCCAGATCCGAAGCCTGCCGACAGCACGGTTGCGTAAACCGCCAGCAGCGAGGCGCGCCGTTCAGGCTTTGCCAGTTGGTTGATCCAGGTCTCGCTGGCGATGAAGACGACCGTCACGCCAAGCCCGATGATGAAGCGGGTCAGGAACCAGACCCACACCTCGCGCACTGCCGGAAACAGCAGGATGCACACTGCGATGATGGCAAGGCTGCCCCCGATCAGCAGGCGCGGCGCAAGGCGCGAGAACAGGCCGGGTATGAAGGGGGTCGCCGCGATCATGGCGAGCGCCGCGACGGCTGCATTGGCTCCGGCGAGCGCGCCAGACCCTGTCATCGCTTCGAGGTTCAGCGAGATCAGCGGCATCAATAGGCCAAACCCGCACCCTGCGAGACCACCACACATGATCGCCACGACAAGCGAGCGTGTGCGGGCATGGTCAGGACTGATCAGGAAGGAAACGGCCATAAGGCGGTCATATAGCCCTGCCGAGGCGCGCCGTCCTCGCCTAAATCACATCCACGCGCGGGCCGTTGGGGGTGACGCGCGCGCAACGCACAGGGGCGGTGCCCTTCAGGTGCTCTGCCAGCTCTGCCAGCACGAAGCGGGTGATGATCGGCAGGTCGATAGTGTGGGCGTCATCAAGCGCCACCCAGCGTATGTCTTCCAGCTCCCCGGAATTGACCGGATCGACGTGCGCGCTGACGCACGTCTCTTCTGCGTGGAAGAACCAGGCATCAAACCGGCGTGGCCGCCCCGGCGGCGTAATCGCCCGTGCAACGACGCTTAAAGGTTCGGCGGTAGGTAGAAGGCCTGCCGCCTCAAACGGCTTCCACGGGCCTTTAAGGGGCGTTTGCGGGGCCGTCTCGCCAATGAGGAGGCCCGTCTCCTCTGCCGTCTCGCGCAGCGCAGCGGCAGCAGCAGCGCGGGCGCGCCTTTCGCTCATGCAGCGGGTCAGCACGTCCAGCACCGGTTCAGCCGGTTCCGATGCTAGCGGCGCATAGCCATCGGCCCTGTCCACGCGCCCGCCGGGGAAGACGTATTTCTGCGGCATGAAGACATGCCCGCCAGAGCGGCGGCCAAACAGCACTTCCACCGTCCCGCCATGGCGCCTGCGCGTCAGGATCAGCGAGGCGGCGAGCGCAGGCTTGCGCGTGGAGGGGTGCGGCTTCTGGCCGGGCGGCGTGGTGCCTTCCTCATCGCGGGTGGGATCGAAGGGATTGTGTCTGGCCAAGTCTGCTTCCTAGCGCCGTCTCTTGCCCTTGGGCCCGCGTGAGCGTGGATCGCGTCCGGCTGGCGGACGGCCGCCCTTGCGCCGTCCCATGG
Source organism: uncultured Oceanicaulis sp. (assembly GCA_964497275.1). GTDB lineage: Bacteria > Pseudomonadota > Alphaproteobacteria > Caulobacterales > Maricaulaceae > Glycocaulis. The sequence continues at coordinate 127 of CAZCEG010000109.1, read as the reverse complement.
GCTTCCTGCCCTGTTCGGGCGGGGTCACGATCTCCACCAGCAGGCCGCCGGTCACAGGGGTTGCTTCTTCAAGGCGCACCGTCACGGCCATGCCCAGACGGTATGTAGCGCCCGTGCTTTCGCCCAC